>DASZOE010000165.1:0-3553 GCA_035550945.1 Acidimicrobiales bacterium | reverse complement strand
AGCCCGCCATGGTCGCTCCGGCCGTTGCTGGGGCGGTGGGCGTCCACGAGCGATCCCAGCAGGCGTTGAGCGACGCGCTCGCCGAGCAGCTCCGCGCACGCCATCTGCTGGTCGTGCTCGACAACTGCGAGCACGTGGTGGCGGCGTGCGCGGAGCTGGTCGCCGGGCTGTCGTCGGCATGCCCGCAGTTGCACGTGCTGGCCACCAGCCGGGTGCCGCTGGTCGTCGACGGTGAGGCGACCTTCGAGGTCGCGCCGCTGCCGGTGCCCAGGCCCGAGGCTTCCTCCGCCAGCACGGTCGCGGCAGCGGATTCGGCGCGCCTGTTCGAGGTGCGGGCCCGGCAGGTGGCCGCGGACTTCCGGATCGCTGACGACAACGCTTCTGCGGTGGCCGAGATCTGCCGGCGTCTCGATGGGATCCCGTTGGCGATCGAGCTGGCGGCGGCGCGGGCGCGGGTGCTGGCGCCGGGCCAGATCGCGGCCGGGTTGTCGGACCGGTTCCGGTTGTTGACCGGCGGGGTGCGGGGGGCGCCGGCACGTCAGCAAACGCTGGAGGCGTCGCTGGACTGGAGCTACGACCTGCTCGCCGACGTGCAGCGGTTGGCGTTGGCGAGGCTGTCGGTGTTCTCCGGGTCGTTCGAACTGGATGCCGCCGAGGCGGTGGTGGGCGGGGACGGGATCGACGGCGACGACGTGCTCGACCTGGTCGCCGGGCTGGTCGAGCAGTCGCTGGTGCAGGTCACGCAGGGTCAGGGCAGGGCCCGCTACCGGCTGTTGGAGACGATCCGGGTGTATGCCCGGCAGCGGCTGTCGGAGCTGGACGATCCCGCCCGGGTGCGTGGTCGCCATCTGGCGTTCCATGTCGGGCTGGCGCGGCGGGCGCACACCGGTCTCACCGGTGGACAGCCTCAGCCGTGGATGGCGCGGCTTGCGGCCGAGCTGGATGATCTGGGCGCCGCCATCGACTGGGCGGCCGAGTCCGGGGATCTGCGAGGGCTGGTGGACCTCACCGAGCCGATCGTCCGCTTCTGGTTCGAGCGCGGCCTGTCCGGCCCGGTGCACCGCCGCCTGCACGACGCGGTCGGGGTCCCGGACGCCCCCGATGCCGAGCGGGTGCGGGGGCTGACCACCGCCGCGCTCCTGGCCCTCCGAGGTGAACCGGCCAACGCCTATCGGTCGGCGAGCCAGGCGGTCGATGCGGCACGCGCCGCCGATATGCGCGGTGCGCTCGCCCTCGGTTTGATCGTTCGGGCCCAGACGGGTGCCGTGTCGGGGCTGTCGACCAGCGAGCGGGTGGACGCCGACGTCGCAGAAGCGGTCGAACACGCCGAGCAGTGCGGGGATGCCGCCACCCACGCCTACGTCCTGCCCCTCGCCGGATGGACGCTGCTCCGCACCCGCACGATCGACGCCGGGTCCCGCCTGCTCGACCAGGCGATCGACGTCTGCGAAGCCGCCGAGGTCGCCTTCCACCTGCCCGCCGCCCACGCGGTCCTGGGGCTGTGGCCGGTGTTCTCCGGGCGGCTCGACCGGGCACGTCATCACGCTCGGCGCGGCTGGGAGCTGGCCCGCCAGGTCGGACGTCCCGGGTGGGAGGTGGTCGGGCTCGCCGGCCTCGGAGCCGCCGACGTCCTGCAAGGCGATCACGGTCAGGCCCAGGACTGGCTGTCCAAGGCGGAGGCAGCCCTGCGAGGACCTGGTACGGAGGGGACCGAATACGACATGTTCCTCCGTCCCTGGCTCGCGTTGTCGGCCTACGCATCCCGCGATCTGGAGACGGCACGGGCCACGGCTGCGGAGATCGTGCGGATCGGCCGTCGTCGCGGCAGTCGCTGGGACGAGTCCATCGGCGAGTGGCTGCTGGGCGTGGTCGCATGCGGCCAGGGGTGCCACGACGAGGCGCGAGCACATCTGGAGGCCAGCCGCGCACTGTCGACCGATCCACGGCTCCCGTTCCCGCTGGGCCGGTCGTTGCTCGGCCTCGCCGAGCTGGCGAAGGAGGACGAGGACCTCGAGAACGCGTGGAAGATGGCCCATGACGGGCTGGAGGTCCTCGACGACTACGGCGACCGGGTCGGGGCCGCCGCCGTGCTGGAGACGATCGCCGGCTTCGCCGTGGCCCTTGGCGAGCCCGAGCGGTCGCTTCGCCTCCTCGCCGCATCCCAACGGTTCCACGCCGACACTGGAATCGCCCGCTTCCCATTCCAGGCCGACCGCTTCGATCGGGCCCATGACGCCGCCCTGGTCGCGCACCCGACCGAGGCGACGGCCTGCTGGGACGCCGGGAGCGGGTTGTCGCTGGCCGACGCGGTCGCCTATGCCCGCCGCGGGCGGGGCGAGCGTCAACGCCCCCAGACCGGATGGGCGTCACTGACTGCCGTCGAGCTCGACGTCGTGCGGCTGGTCGCCGAAGGCCGCACCAACGCCGAGATCGGTGAACGTCTGTTCATCTCCGTCAACACAGTCAAGAAGCACCTGTCCCACGTCTACGCCAAGGTGGACGTCGACGGACGGGCGGATCTCGCCGCACAGGTCGCCCGCCGTGACCTGTAGTACACGCCTGGCCGCCGAAACGTACCCGCTCGGGTGACGTTCTCCGACGTCTTGTGCGTCATGGTCGGAGGCAGGACTCCACGAGGCGCAGGAGACAGCACATGAGCAGCCAGCGCACCCACTACGTGACCACCACCGACGGCGTCACCATCGGTGGGACCGTCCACGGCCAGGGACGCCCGCTGGTGTTCGTCCACGGGATGCTGGCCGATGGCGACGTCGACTGGCAGGCGCTGCTGCCTCACGTGACCTCCCGGTTCACCTGCTATCTGCCGAGCTGCCGAGGCCGTGGCCTCAGCGGCGACCACCCCGACCTCAGCCCCGGCCGGATGGTCGACGACATCCTCACCTACGTCGACAGCATCGCTGCACCGACCGGACTGGTCGGTTGGTCCAGCGGCGCCTACCTGGCACTAGCCGTAGCGGCGGCGCAGCCCGACGCGGTGGAGGCGGTGGCCCCGTTCGAGCCTGGGATACTGCGCCTGATGGACGAGCAGGAGCAAGCGGCCCACGCCGACGCCGGCGCCCGCATGGCCGAGCTGGCCGCCGAAGGCAGTTTGACGGGTGCGGCTCGCGCCTTCGCGGGCTGGCCCTTCAACGACGAAGAGGTCGCCATGGCCGAGGACGCGGGCTACTTCGAGGCCGCAGCACCCTACGTCCCGAACCTGCTCAACCTCCTCCGGCAATGGGGACAACACCAAGGCCCAACCCCCGACGATCCGGCCGTGCTCGGCGCCATCTCGGCTCCGGTACTGGTGCTGCACGGGGCGGACACCAAGCCCTTCTTGACGGCCAGCGCCAGGTACGTGGCCGACCACGTCCTCGACGCACGAGTGCACGCGATCCCCGGGACCGGGCACGCCGCCCCCCTGACCCGTCCCGAGGCCCTCGCCGAGGCACTCACCGAGTTCTTCGCACGAGCGCAGAAACCGGCCTGACGCCTGCTCGTCTGCGCGAGCCCTTCACGGTTCTTCTGCCAGGACAGAACCGCGCCCCCTCCC
>DASZOE010000164.1:0-3105 GCA_035550945.1 Acidimicrobiales bacterium | reverse complement strand
GGCATGGGCCGGGCCATGACCTGGCCGGCGATGGCCGCGTCGGCGGTCCACCCCGAGCCGTTCCAGTAGCGCCACTCGGCCACGCCCGACGGGTCCGGGTACCAGCCGGGAGCCGGCAACGGCGGCGCGCTCCCCGTCGGTACCGGGGGACCTTGGGCCATGTCCACAGGATGCCCGACGAACCGGCGGTTCGTCCGGGGCGGTCAGGCGCGGTGGCCGGGCTCGAGGTCGCGCACGGCCTGGAAGGTCAGGAGGGGCCCGGGGTCGGCGAAGCGGGCGGCGACGACCTCCACGAGACAGGCCACGTGGTCGCCGGCGTCGAAGCGGTCGACGATCCGTCCCACGAGGCGGTTCGGGCAGCCCTCGAGCAGCGGCGTCCCCGACGGCCCCTCGGTCCAGGCGCAGCGGGCCAGCTTGTCGGTGTCGTCCCCCGTCTGCGTCCCGAACAGCTCGGCGAGGGCCTGCTGCTCCTTGCCGAGGAGGTGGACGGCGAGGAGCTCGGCCCGGGAGGCGACCCGGAAGGTGTGGTTCCGGCGGGAAAGGCAAACCAGCAGTCGGGCCGGGTCGATCGAGCACTGGGTCGCGAACCCGACCAGGCACCCGGCCCGCTCCCCGCCGGCCGCGGCGGTGACGACGAACATCGGGTAGTCGAGGGCGGCGGTGAGCGCGCCGAAGGCCTCGGTCGTGTCCACGGCGGATCCCTACCCGGCCCGGAGTGGGAGGATCGGCCGGTGCCCCACGACGACGCTCTGGTGGACGTGTTCGTGGAGACGCCCCAGGGCAGCCGCAAGAAGTACGAGTACGACCACGAGCGCAAGGCGCTGCGCCTCGACCGCCGCCTCTTCTCGGCCACCGTGTACCCCGCCGACTACGGGTTCGTCCCCGACACCGAGGGCGAGGACGGCGAGGCCCTCGACGCCCTGGTGGTCACCGCCGAGCCGACCTTCCCGGGCTGCTGGGTGACGGCCCGGCCCATCGGTGTCTTCTGGATCGCCTACGAGGACAGCCGGGAGGCGAAGATCCTCGCCGTCCCTGCCGGCGACCCGACGTGGGACGACGTCCACGACCTCCCCGAGCTGCCGGACCACCTGCGCGACGAGATCAGCCACTTCTTCGACGTGTACAAGGTGCTGGAGCCGGGGCGGACGCCCCGGCCCGACGGCTACGAGGGTCGCGAGGCGGCGTTGGCGGTGATCGCCGAGGCTCGGGACCGCAAGGCCGGTACGAAGCCCGGCGGTGACTAGGCCGCGCTGATCGCGGTGTCGCCGGCCGGCGGGGCGGCCGCCACCTCGGAGGCCCGGGGGGCGGCGATCACCGCCCTGCCCTCGAAGTGGGTGGGCTCGAGGACGTGGGCGGTGTGGGACACGTTGTGCGTGCGCACCACGCTCACGACCACGGCGACGGGCACGGCGACGGCGGCGGCGACGAGCGGCGACGTGACGGCTACCAGGCCGAGGAACCCACCCGACAGGCCGACGGCGATCGCCGCGCCCCGCCACAAGGTTTCCGCCGACCCGCTCTGGCCGCTCATCCTCCCGCTCCTTCTCGCTCTCGTCTGCCCGATACATGTATCGAGGCCACTTCGTGCAACTTGATACGTGTCCGGAAGATTCCCCGTCGCTTGCAAGTTGAAGTGTCGCGCCCCGGCCAGGGGTTGCAAGGAGAATCACGGCCCCCCGGGAGAGGGCGGACAGACCCGCGCTCTCCGGAGCGGAACCCCATGCGTGGTTGCGGCTCCGAACGCCGACGGCCCCGGGCCGGAGCCCGGGGCCGTCAGTGGCCGGCACGTGGATCTGGTGGGGGGCTATCCGCAGTTGGGCCAGGGGTTGGAGCCCCGCTGGGCCCGGAGGCGGCTGGCCCTGGCGTCCTGCTCGCCCGGCGAGGCGGCGGCAGGGTCGCCGCTACCGCCGACCGACTCCCAGGTCCGCTGGTCGAACTGGTACGCCCCGCGGTACTTCCCGCTCGGGCTCACGGCCCCGTAGTTGCCGCTGGACTCACAGGCGCGGATCGCGGCGAGGCTGCCCCCACCGCCTCCCGAGCGGGCCGCCCGGGTGCGGGTCGTGGCCGACTGGCGCGTCGACGTGGCCGACTGGCGCGTCGACGTGGCCGACTGGCGCGTCGACGTGGCCGACAGGCGTGGCGTGGGCGCCGGCGCCGGCGCCAAGCTGGCCAGCAGGTCGGCGGGCACCGGGACGGGCGCGGTGGGGATGGCGAGGACCTGGCCGACCTGGATCAGGTCCGGGTTGGGCAGGCTGCCCTGGTTGAGGGCAAAGATCTCGACCCACCGGTCGGACGTGCCCAGCTCGGCCTGCGAGATCCGGGAGAGGCTCTCGCCGGCGGCGACCGTGTGGGCGCGGGACGGAGGCTGCTCCGCGGGCGCAGGTGCTTCCACGGGCGCCGCTGCTTCCACGGGTGCAGGTTCCTCCGGGGCGGGGGCCGGCGGAGGTGCCTCGTGGGCGGCGGCCATGCCGGTGCCGGCCAGCATGGTTCCCGCCGAGAACGCGGCGAAACACAGGGTTTTCTTCATCGATGGCTCCCAATCTGTCGGGACGGTGTGCCACGCCGCGGCGATGCGCGGCGTGCTGCGGTCAATGCAGCCCCTGTCGCCGTGCCTGCCTCGGGACGCGGTTCTCCCCACTTCGGTTTTGGGAGGGGGTGCGCCGAGGCGGCCAGGCGTGAGGCCGCGTGCCCACCGACGTCGCGGCGGACGCCCCATTTGTAGTCGCTTGTGAACGCGAGCGCAAGCTGGACGGCGCCGGCCAGCGTGGAGCCCGCCTACGTCTTTGCCGTCCGCGCCCTGACCGGGTCGCACCGGCCGCGCCTGTCCCGCCGGCGCCGGCCCGAACGCCACATGAAAGCGCGAGGACCGGTGCCGAAGCGGAAGTAGGGGCGGCTCGAACGGAGCCGTCCTGACCAAGTGTTGGCCGTGCCCGCCTCGCCATCGAGCGCGCGCTGGATGCGGGTGTCGGGCGTCAGTCCTTCGAGTTGGAAAGCGGACGTCTCGGCGGAGGGAGTGGCGGAGGGAGTGGGATTCGAACCCACGGTGGGCAGGACCCACAACGGTTTTCGAGACCGTCCGATTCGGCCGCTCTCGCATCCCTCCGG
>DASZOE010000163.1:0-4272 GCA_035550945.1 Acidimicrobiales bacterium | reverse complement strand
ACCGAGAAGGTGTCGGCCTCCTCGGTGGCCAGATCCGCCACCCGACCCGCCTCGCGGACGTCGGCGACGGCCGAGGTGAGGGCGACCAGGCGGTCGGCCCTGTCGCGCACGACGACCCGCGCCACGTCGGCCCGCATCGACGTCCGGGCCGCGGTCTTGGCCTTGCGGATCTCGCCCAGGACGGCGGCCGCGACCTCGAGCACCAGGGCATCGGCCGGGCCGGCCGCCGCGGCGCGGCGCTCGTCGGCGTCGGGCCACGGGGCCCGGTGGACGGAGCCCTCCTGCCACCCCGACCAGACCTCCTCGGTGACGAAGGGCAGGAAGGGGGCGAAGAGGCGCAGGAGGCTCGACAGGGCGAGGGTCAGGGCCCGGTTGGCCGAGGCCGCCGCCTCCTCGCCCTGGCCGCCGTAGGCCCGGCCCTTCACCAGCTCCAGGTAGTCGTTGCAGAACGACCAGAACAGGGCCTCGGTGTGCTCCAGGGCCCGGGCGTAGTCGTAGCCCTCGAAGGCGGTGGTCGCGGTGTCGACGAGGTCGGCCAGGCGCCCGAGCACGGCCCGGTCGAGGGCGGCGGTGACCTGGCCGCCGTCGGCCGCCCCGCCGTCCGAGCCCAGGCTGAGCACGAACCGGGAGGCGTTGAGGACCTTGATGGCCAGGCGCCGGCCGACGCGCATCTGGCCCTCGTCGAGCACGGTGTCGACCCCGGGCCGCCCGCTGGCCGCCCAGTAGCGCACGGCGTCGGTGCCGTACTGCTCCAAGAGCCCCATGGGGGTGACCACGTTGCCCTTCGACTTCGACATCTTCTTGCGGTCCGGGTCGACCACCCAGCCCGAGATGGCGGCGTGTCCCCATGGCAGGCGGTCGTGCTCGAAGTGCGAGCGGACCACCGTGGAGAACAGCCAGGTGCGAATGATCTCGTGGGCCTGAGGCCGCAGGTCCATGGGGAAGACGCGGCCGAACAGGTCGGGGTCGTCCCCCCAGCGCCCGGCGATCTGGGGCGTGAGCGACGAGGTGGCCCACGTGTCCATGACGTCGGGGTCGCCGGTGAAGCCGCCCGGCCGGTCGCGGGCCTCGGGGTCGTAACCGTCGGGGACGTCGGTGGACGGGTCGACGGGGAGGCGGCTCTCGTCGGGCACCAGCGGGTGGTCGTAGTCGACGCTCCCTTCCTCTGCGACGGGGTACCAGAGCGGGAAGGGCACGCCGAAGAAGCGCTGGCGGCTGATCAGCCAGTCGCTGTTGAGGCCCTGGACCCACGACTCGTAGCGGGCCCGCATGTAGGGCGGGTGCCAGGCCAGCTCCTCGCCCCGGCGGAGGAAGTCGTCGGTGTGCTCGAGGGTGCGGATGAACCACTGCCGGCTCGTGACGATCTCCAGCGGGCGGTTCCCCTTCTCGTAGTACTTGACCGCGTGGGTGATGGGCCGGGGCTCGCCGACCAGGTCGCCGGACTGCCGGAGGAGCTCGGTGATCCGTTCGCGCGCCTGCTTGACCGTCTTGCCCCGCAGCTCCTGCCAGTGGTCCTGGCCGTTGCCCCCTCGGAACGACACGGGGGCCGCGTCGCGGATCCGACCGTCGCGCTCGATGACCGACCGGACGGGCAGGCCCAGCTCACGCCACCACACCACGTCGGTGACGTCGCCGAAGGTGCAGATCATGGCGATGCCCGTGCCCTTCTCGGGGTCGGCCAGCTCGTGGGCCTTCACCGGCACGGGCTCCCCGAAGAGGGGTGTGGTGACGGTGCTGCCCACCAGGTGCCGGTAGCGCGGGTCGTCGGGGTGGGTGACGAGCGCCACGCACGCCGGGAGCAGCTCGGGGCGGGTGGTGTCGATCTCGACGGGCTGGCCGTCGGGGCCCCCGAAGCGGACGCGCACGTAGGCCCCGGGTTGCTCGCGGTCGTCGAGCTCGGCCTGGGCGACGGCGGTCTGGAAGTCGACGTCCCAGAGCGTGGGCGCCTCCGAGGAGTAGGCCAGGCCGCGGGCGAGGAGGCGCAGGAAGCCCCGCTGGGACGCCCGCTGTGATCCCTCGTCGATGGTCGCGTACGTCATCGTCCAGTCCACCGAGAGCCCGAGGTGGCGCCAGAGGTCCTCGAACGCCTTCTCGTCGTCGGCCGTCAGGCGGTGGCAGAGCTCCACGAAGTTGGGGCGGGAGACCGAGACGGGTTGGCGGGGCGGCTCCGGTGGGGGCTGGAAGCCCGGGTCGTAGGAGAGCGAGGGGTCGCAGCGCACGCCGAAGTAGTTCTGCACCCGCCGCTCGGTGGGCAGCCCGTTGTCGTCCCAGCCCATGGGATAGAAGACCTCCCGGCCCCGCATGCGCTGGAACCGGGCGATGGTGTCGGTGTGGGTGTAGGAGAAGACGTGGCCGATGTGGAGGGAGCCGCTGACCGTGGGGGGCGGCGTGTCGATCGCGTAGACGCCGTCGCGCGCCACCGACCGGTCGAAGCGGTAGGTGCCACCCGCCTCCCAGCGCGCGATCCACTTCGACTCGAGGCCGTCGAGGCTCGGCTTCTCGGGGACGTTCCGGCTCATTGGACGGTTACGGTAACCGCATGATCCGGCTCCACGACACGGCTTTGGGACGCCAGCTCCCGGTCGAGCCGCGGGACGAGGGCCGGTTCTCGATGTACGTGTGCGGGCCGACGGTGTACGACCTGCCCCACGTCGGGCACGGCCGCCACGTCCTGGTCTACGACGTCCTTCGCCGCTACCTCGAGTGGTCGGGCGTCGACGTGCACCACGTCTCCAACATCACCGACATCGACGACAAGATCATCGCCCGGGCCGAGAAGGAGCAGCGCCCGTCGGAGGACGTGGCCGCCGAGTTCGAGGAGGCGTGGTACGCCGCCGTCGACAAGCTCGGTGTCCGGCGCCCCCACCAGGACCCGCACGCCACCGCGTACGTGGACGACATGGTGGCGCTCGTCGCCCGCCTGGTGGAGACCGGCCACGCCTACGTCCTCGACGACGGCGTGTACCTGGCCACCGAGACGGTGGACGGGTACGGCCTGCTGGCCCGCCAGTCCCTCGAGAGCCTCCGGGCCGGGGCGCGGGTGCAGGTGGCCGAGGACAAGCGCTCCCCGCTCGATTTCGCCCTCTGGAAGCTGGCCGAGCCGGGCGAGCCCTCCTGGCCCTCGCCGTGGGGCGACGGTCGCCCGGGCTGGCACACCGAGTGCGTGGTGATGTCCCTCGACCTGCTCGGGGAGGGGTTCGACCTCCACGCCGGCGGCATGGACCTGATGTTCCCCCACCACGAGAACGAGCGGGCCCAGGCCGTCGCCCTGGGCCGGCCCTTCGCCCGCCGATGGACCCACCATGCATTCGTCGAGGTGGCGGGGGAGAAGATGTCGAAGTCCCTTGGCAACTTCACGACCCTCACCGACCTCCTGGCCTCCACCGACCCCCGCGCCTACCGGCTGCTCGTCCTGCAGTCGCAGTACCGCAAGCCCCTGGAGGTGACGGCCGACACCGTCGAGGCCGCGACCCGTGCCCTCGGCACCCTCGACGACTTCGGGCGGCGGACGGCCGATCTTCCGGCCGTCGCCTCCGACCCCGACGCTCTCGACCGCTTCCGGGCCCGCATGGACGACGACCTCGACACACCCGGCGTCGTCGCCGACCTGGCCGACCTGCGCCACCGGGCCAACGCCCTGCTCGACCGGGGTGACGGCCAGGGCGCGGCACCCCTGACTGCCGCCGTCCGGGAGATCGCCGGAGCCATGGGCCTCGACCTCCGGGCCGGGGACGACGAGCTGCCGCCCGCGCTCGCCGCGCGCGTGCGGGAGCGCGACGCGGCCCGGGCGGCGAAGGACTGGGCGGCGGCCGACGCCATCCGGACCGAGCTCGAGGACCAGGGCTGGGTGGTCGAGGACACCCCCGGAGGTACCCGGCTGCACCGTTGACCGCCGGCGGCGGACGGGTGCTAGCGTCCGCGCGGAGGGATCGGCTTCTGTACGGCAACACCGCACGGGTTGAGCAGTCCCCTCGGAACGTCCATTTTGAATGCAAGGGGGCTCTCCCACAATGGCAACGGGCAAGGTCAAGTGGTTCAACGCGGACAAGGGCTTCGGCTTCATCTCTCAGGCCGACGGTCCCGACGTGTTCGTCCACTTCAGTGCCATCCAGATGTCGGGGTACCGCAGCCTGGAAGAAGAGCAGACGGTCGAGTTCGACGTGCAGCAGGGCCCCAAGGGCCTCCAGGCGGCCAACGTCCGGCCCGTCCAGCGCTAGCCGTCCGGCGGCGGGTCCTTCTCCGACGCCCGCCGTCCCCCGCTCCCCCCTCCTG
>DASZOE010000162.1:0-6219 GCA_035550945.1 Acidimicrobiales bacterium | reverse complement strand
CTCCCGCGGCGGCGGCGACGGCCCCTGCCGCGGCCCCGGCGCCCACCGAGGACCTGCCGACCTACGTGGCCCCGCCGGGACCGCGGACGGGCATCCCGGTGTGGATGTACCCGGTGCTGGCCGTGCTGCCGCTGTGGGCCGTCGTCTACCTGGGCTCCTTCGGCACCACCGGCGACGCCAACGCCGCTCCCACCGGTCCCGGCGTGTACCAGTCCGCGGGCTGCGGCGGATGCCACGGCGCCCGCGGTGAGGGCGGGGTCGGGCCCAAGCTCTCCGGCGGCGAGACCAAGCTCACCTTCCCCGAGGAGGCCGACCACGTGGCCTGGATCGAGGAGGGCTCCGCCTCCAAGAAGGGGCAGCCGTACGGCGACCCCAACCGTCCCGGCGGGGCCCGCACGGCCACGTCGGGCGGCATGCCCGGCTTCAAGGGCCAGCTCACCGACGCCGAGATCGCGGCCGTCGTGGCCTACGAGCGGGAGGGAATGTAACGGCTCGCCTCGGAAGCACGCAGGTCGGGCCGGACGGCCCGAACCGCTCTTCGAGCGGGGCGCGTTCCAAGGCTCGGGCCGAGGCGGGCTCCGGGGACCACGAGGTCCTGGTCGTCGGCGGCGGGCCTTCGGGCGCGGCGTGCGCCTACTGGCTGGCCGAGGCCGGCCACGACGTCCTGCTCGTGGAGAAGAAGCGCTATCCCCGGGAGAAGACGTGCGGCGACGGCCTCACTCCCCGCGCCGTCAAGCAGCTCGACGACATGGGGCTGGCCGACGTCCTCGCCCGCCACCACCGCTTCGGGGGCCTGCGTTCGATCGCCTTCGGGCGCACGCTCGAGCTCGAGTGGCCGGACACGCCCGGCCTGCCCCGCCACGGCTACGTCGTGACCCGCCACGACCTCGACGCGGCCGTCGCCGAGAGGGCGGCGAAGGCGGGAGCCGTGCTCTGGCAGGACAGCGAGGCGGTGGAGCCCGTCGTCGAGGGCGGACGGGTCCGGGGCGCGGTCGTCCGCCGCCGGCCTGCGTGGCCCGAACGCAGCGGCCGGCCTGCGTGGCCCGAACGCAGCGGCCGGCCCCAGGGAAAGGGCGGCCCCGAGACCACCGCCGAGGTCAGGGCCCGCTACGTGGTCGTGGCCGACGGGGCCAACTCCCGGTTCGGCCGGGCCCTGGGGACGACCCGCAACCGGGACTGGCCCCAGGGCATGGCCATCCGGGGCTATTACACCTCCCCCCGCCACGACGAGCCCTGGATCGAGTCGCACCTGGACGTCCGCGACCAGGCCGGCAACGTCCTACCCGGCTACGGGTGGATCTTCCCGGTGGGCGACGGTCGGGTCAACGTGGGCGTGGGCCTGCTGTCCACCTTCAGCCACTGGAAGTCGGTGAACACCTCCAAGCTCATGGACGCCTTCGTGGGCTGGGCGCCCGAGTCCTGGGGCATCGCCCCGGAGACGGCCTGCGGGCCGGCCACCGGGGGGCGCCTGCCCATGGGCCTCTCGGTGGGACCGGCGACGGGGCCGGGCTGGCTCGTCACCGGCGACGCGGTGGCCGCCATCAACCCCTTCAACGGCGAGGGCATCGCCTACGCCTACGAGACCGGACGCATGGCCGCCGAGGCCCTGCAGGCCGCCCTGGCCGGGCGGCGTGGCCCGAGCGCAGGGGCCGGTGGCGACGGGGAGCTGGCCTCCTACGACCATCGCCTCCAGGCCGAGTACGCGCTGTACTTCAAGGTGGCCCGGGCCTTCGTGAAGATCATCGGGCGCCCGGCGCTCATGCGGGCGCTGGTCGGCACGGGCATGCACTCCCGCACGCTCATGGAGTGGGTGCTGCGGATCATGGCCAACATGCTCCGCCCCGACGAGCTCGGGCCCGCGGAGGCGGCCTACCGGGCGGTGGCCGCCATCGCCCGTCTCGCCCCCGACCGCCGGAGCGCGTCGGCCCTTCGTTGACCCGTTGATCGACGTCCCTCCTGACCGGTTCGAGGAGCTGGTCGCCGACGCCCTCGACAGCATCCCGCCCGACCTCGGTGGGCTCATGGACAACGTGTGGGTCCAGGTCGAGGAGCGCGCCCGCCCCGGTCTCCTCGGCCTCTACGAGGGCGTCCCCCTCACCGCCCGGGACGCGGCCTACTCGGGAATGGTCATGCCCGACCGCATCACGATCTTCCGCCGGTCGATCTGTGCCGTTTCCTCCAGCGAGGAGGAGGTCGTCGAGCAGGTGCGCACCACCGTCGTCCACGAGGTGGCCCACCACTTCGGCATCGACGACGAGCGCCTCCGCGAGCTCGGCTGGGGCTAGCCACTTGCGGCGGGCCCCCGGGTCCTGCGGACGACGCCCGCCGCTGCCGGCGGGACCCCGACCCCGCCGGCCTGCCAGATCTTGCCGGCACGGCTGTCTGTCAGCGGCCGGGTTGCCACTCCAGGAAGACGAGGGTGGCGTCGTCCTGGAGCTCGCGGCCGCGATGGCCGCGCAGCTCCCGGGCCACGCGGCGGAGGACCTCGGAGGCGACCAGCCCCGCGCCCGAGTACTGCTCGATCGAGTCGCGCAGGCGGTCGAGGCCGAACTGCTCCCCGCCCCGGGGCCGGGCCTCGACGGCCCCGTCGGAGTAGAAGAGGAGCTTGTCGCCGGGCTGCAGCTGCCACTCGCCGACCTCCTCGATCCGCAACCCGAGCCCGAACGGCAACGACGGCTCGCAGGCCAGCTCGGCGACGACGCGGCTACCCCGGACGAGCAGCGGGGAGGGGTGGCCGGCGTTCACCCACCGGAAGACGCCGGTGGCGATGTCGAGCTGGGCCACGTGGCCGGTGACGAACTCCTCGCCGTCGAACCGCTCGATGAGGGCGTCGTCGACGAGCTCGGCCACGACGGTGAGCCCGAGCTGGCGGCGGCGGCCGAACCGGAAGGCGCCGAGGGCCAGGGTGCTGGCCATCGTGGAGTTCACCCCGTGGCCCATGGCGTCGAGGATCGTGAAGTCGAGGACGTCGCCGTTCAGGGAGTAGTCGAAGGCGTCGCCCGCCACCATGTACGCGGGCTCGAGCAGCCCGGCGATGGCCAGCTCCGGCGACGAGAAGCTGAGGGAAGGAAGCAGCATGTCCCACTGCATCTCGGCGGCCAGGTTCATGGGCCGGCGCCGGCGCCGCAGCTCGACCTCGTCGGTGTAGCGCCCGGCGGTGCGGACCAGGTGCCCCACGAGCAGGCCGAGGTCGTCGGCCAGGCGGAGGAGCTCGTCGTCCAGCTCGTCGAAGTCCACCTCGAGCACGCCGAGGCGCTCGGCCCGCTCCCGGACCGGCACCCACACCCGCCAGCCGTCCTCGGTGGCCGCGGTCAGGACCGTCTGGGCCTGGAACGCCTTGCCGGCCATCGTCCCCTCCACCCGGACGCCCTTGGGCGCCTCGGCCAGGAGGTCGCTGCCGAGGACCACATGCTGGAGCGTCTCCTGCTCGTAGTCGACGACGTAGAGGGCGAGCCGGTGGGCGCCGGCCTCCCGCAGGGCGGCAGCCACGTCCCCGGCCAGCAGGCCGGGCGCCGTCACCGAGGCCCTTCGCAGGAGATCACTGATGACCTCCGCCCTCTCCATGGCGCCCGAGGTTAGGAGCGGGCCACGCTACGGGCCGCGGCCGCGGCCAGGTCCGCGGTGCGTTCGAGCTCGTCCTTGCTGTGGGCCAGGCTCGGGAACAGGGCCTCGAAGGGGCTGGGCGGCAACGCCACCCCGCGCGCCAGCAGCTCGTGGAAGAACCGGGCGTAGGTGCGGCCGTCGGCGGCCCGGGCCGACTCGTAGTCGACGGGGGGCGACTCGGCGAAGAACAGCCCCATCAGCGGGCCCACCACCGGCACCTGCACGGGTAGGCCGGCCTCGGCGATCACGTCGGCGAGCCACGCCCCGAGCTGGGCGGCCCGGCCCGCCAGCTGGCGGTAGGCGGCCTGGTCGAGGAGGTCGAGCACGGCGAGCCCGGCCGCCGTGGCCAGCGGGTTCCCGGAGAGGGTGCCGGCCTGGTAGACGGGACCCTCGGGGGCGAGGACGGCCATGACGTCGGCCCGGCCGCCGAAGGCGGCGAGCGGGAGGCCGCCGCCGATCACCTTGCCGAAGCACGAAACGTCGGGGGTCACCCCGTAGGCGGCCTGCGCGCCCCCGGGGCCCAGACGGAAGCCGGTGATGACCTCGTCGAAGACGAGCAGGGCGCCGGCCCGGTCGCACGCCTCCCGCAGGCCCTCGAGGAAGCCGGCGCCGGGACCCACCAGGCCCATGTTGGCGGCCACCGGCTCCACCAGCACGCAGGCCACGTCGTCGCCCACCTCGGGCACCCGGTTGTACGGGACGACCACGGTGTCGGCCACCGCCGAAGCGGGCACTCCGGCCGAGGCGGGCAGGCCGAACGTGGCCACGCCGCTGCCGCCCGCGGCCAGGAGCGTGTCGGCGTGGCCGTGGTAGCAGCCCTCGAAGAGGACCACCCGGTCGCGGCCGGTGAAGCCGCGGGCGACCCGCACCGCGGTCATGGCCGCCTCGGTGCCGCTCGACACCAGCCGGACCCGCTCACAGGAGGGGACCCGGTCGCGGATGGCCTCGGCCAGGAGCACCTCCCGCTCCGTCGGAGCACCGAACGACGTGCCGTCGGCCGCGGCCCGCTGCACCGCCTCCACCACCTTCGGGTGGGCGTGGCCGAGGATCGACGCGCCCCAGGACTGCACGTAGTCGGTGTACCGGCGACCTTCGGCGTCCCACACGTGGGCCCCCTCGCCCCGGGCGACGAAGTACGGGGTCCCCCCGACCTTGGCGAAGGCCCGCACCGGGGAGTCCACCCCGCCCGGCAGCACCCGGCACGCCCGGGCGAAGAGCTCCTCGTTGCCGGCCACGGACGCGCTAGCTCAGACCCTGCTCGGCCAGCTCCCGGGCCAGGTACGTGAGGATGACGTCAGCGCCGGCCCGCTTGATCGCGGTGAGGTGCTCCAGGGCCACGGCCCGGCCGTCGATCCAGCCCCGCTCGGCCGCGGCCTTGAGCATCGAGTACTCACCGGAGACGTGGTAGGCGGCGACGGGGATGTCGACCCGGTCCCGGACGGCGGCGATGACATCGAGGTAGGCCAGGGCGGGCTTGACCATCACCATGTCGGCGCCCTCGGCCACGTCGAGGGCGGCTTCGCAGAGGGCCTCCCGGCGGTTGCGCCAGTCCTGCTGGTAGCTCCTCCGGTCGCCGCCACCGGCGATGGCGACGTCGACCGCGTCGCGGAAGGGGCCGTAGAGGGCAGAGGCGTACTTGGCCGCGTAGGCGAGGATGGCCACGTCAGTGTGACCGGCGCCGTCGAGGGCGGCCCGGACGGCCGCCACCTGGCCGTCCATCATCCCCGAGGGGGCGACCACGTCGGCCCCGGCGTCGGCCTGGGTCCCGGCCACCCGCCCGTAGAGCTCGAGGGTGGCGTCGTTGTCGACCGTGCCGTCGGGCGCCAGGACCCCGCAGTGGCCGGACTCGGTGTACTCGTCGAGACAGAGATCGGCCACCACGACGAGGGCGTCGCCCACCTCGTCGCGGAGGTCGCGCAGGGCGACCTGGACGATGCCGTCGGGGTCCCAGGCGCCGGAACCCTCGGCGTCCTTGGTCGCGGGAACGCCGAACAGCACCAGGGCGGGGACGCCCAGCTCGACGAGCGCCCGGGCCTCCTTGCGCAGCGACTCGCGGGTGTGCTGGACGACGCCGGGCATGGACGCCACCGGCTCCGGGTCACGGATGCCCTCCCTCACGAAGACCGGCGCCACCAGGTCGTCGACGCCCACGCGGGTCTCGGCCACCAGCCGGCGCACGGCCGGCGTGCGGCGCAGCCGCCGCATACGGCGCTCGGGGAAGGTCACGGGTGAAGGCTACGCCGGGCGCTCCGTTCGGGCACGGAGCCGGCGAGGGCGTGGCCCAGGGCCTGCACGAGGCCGTCGACCGTCGCCTCGGTGGCCGTCACCGTGACGTCGAGGCCCCGCTCGCGCGCCGCGGCCGCCGTCACCGGGCCGATGCAGGCGACCACGGGCGGGACGGCCGGGGATCCTGCGGCGGCGAGGTATCGCTCGACGGTGGAGCCCGAGGTGAAGGCGACGGCGTCGGCCTTGGCCGCCGCGGCCAGGACGTCGGCGCCGGGCGCGGCCGGCACCGTGCGGTAGGCCTCGACCACCTCCACCGACCACCCCTTGGCCGCGAGGCCCTCGGCCACGGTGTCGCGGGCGAGCGCGCCCTGAGGGACCAGGACCCGGCCG
>DASZOE010000161.1:0-6515 GCA_035550945.1 Acidimicrobiales bacterium | reverse complement strand
GAGCTGGCCCATGCGGAGGAGGGCCAGGGCGGGGCGGGCGAGGGCGACGGTCAGGGCCGCAGCCGGGGCGAGGAGGAAGACCAGCGCCGACGAGGAGACGCCCAGCCCCCGGGCGAAGTCCCGCCACCGCCGGGCCGCGGCGTCGGCCGCCAACCGTGGGTAGACGGCCGTGACCGTGGGATGGGCGAAGAGCGCGAACGGCAGGAGGAAGACGGTGAACGCGATCTGGTAGGCGACGACCCCCCCCTCCACCCGGTTGGCGAGCACCAGGGTGGTGGCGACCAGGGCCTGGTTGAGCGCCAGGTAGCCGGCCGCCCACGCCCCCGACCGGGCCAGGTCCCGGAGGCCGGCGTGGCCCGGGTCCCAGCGGGGACGGACGCGCAGGCCGGCCCGCCAGGCGGCGACCACGGCGACGAGCGTCATGGCCGCCACGCCCGCGGTGGTGCCCACGGCCAGCACCAGGCGCTCGGCGCCGCTCAGCTCGAGGCCGGCCGCGCCGGCGGTGCCGTCCCGGCGCATTCCCCAGAACACGGCCATCGTGGCGATGACCACCACGTTGTTGGCCACCGGCGCGAAGGCGGGGGCGGTGAAGCGCCGGTCGCCGTGGAGGAGGGCGGTGGCCACCGCGCCGACGGCGTAGAGGAGGACCTGGGGGAGGAACAGGACGAGCAGGAAGGACCCCAGCCGAACCTCCTGGGCGCGGACCCCGGCGTCGGACACGGCCACGGTGAGGGCCCGCATGATCCAGCTGCGCCCGAGTATCCCGGCGAGGGTGATGGCTCCCAGGGCGACGAGGGCGACGCCCAGGAGGGAACCGGCCACCCGCTCGGCCTCGTCGCGGCGGCCGGCGTCGAGGAGGGCGACGAAGGGCGGCACGAGGACCGACGAGAGCAGGCCGGCGGCGAGGAGCTCGAACAGGATGTTGGAGACGAGGTTGGCCGTCTGGTAGGTGTTGCCCAGGAACGTCGTTCCCAGGGCTCCGGCCACGGCCACGACCCGCAGGAGGCCGGTGACGCGGGAGGCCACGTTCCCGGCGGTGATCCGGGCCGCGGCGCCGACCAGCCCCGAACGGAGTGGCCGGCCTCCGTCCTCCCCGGTCACGTCTGGCTGGGAGGCAGCAGGCGCTCGGCGCCGGGACCCACGCCGTAGTGGCCGGTGCGGGGCGCGGCCAGGTCGGCCAGGGCGAGGACTACCGCGGCCTGGCCTCCCGCCGACTCCAGATCGTCGACGGTCGAGATGCGGGGGCCGACGCTGGTGTCCTTGCGCAGCAGTCCCACGAACACCCCCCGGCCGCCGGGCGTGTCCCGGCCGGCTTCGGCCGCCACCAGCCGGGCCGACGACTGCCCGAGGGCCAGGGCCAGGGGGACGGCCAGCTCGTCGTCGGCGACGTCGGCGCCCGCGCCCGACACCAGCACCACCCGCAGCCCGGCCGCGGGCAGGGACGTCAAGGCCGGGGCCAGGGCGGTGGCCTGGTCGGGTGGGGCGTCGAAGACCACGAAGCCGGCGTCGGCCAGCGCGGGAAGGGGGTTGGTGTCCCTGTCCCCGGCGAGGGTGTGGGCCACCACGTCGAGGGCCTGGCGCCGGACCACCTCCGGGCGGTCGGGGGTGAGGCCGAGGGCCGAGGCGAGGTCGCGGGTGTCACCCTCGCCCTCGAGACGCATCTTGGCCGTGAACCACACGGTCCCGGCGAGGGTGGCCTCGGAGCTCACAAGCGCCTGGCGCAGGCCCTCCACCGGCTTGCGGTCGATCCCGGTGACCCCGACGACGAGGACCGGGACCCCCCGCAGGTGGCCGTCGGACAGGTGGTCGCGGGCCTGGTCGGCGAAGTCGCGGACGCTCCTGAGCCTGTCGCCCAGCCGGCGGTTCTCGGCCTCGGCGTTGCGCACCGAACGGCTGACCTCGTCGACGCGCGCGTTGAGGGCGTCGACCGTGACCTTGTCGACGACCGTCGACCCCATGACGATGCCGACGGTGAGGGCGAGGAACACGGCCACGAGGGAGACGACGTGGTAGCGGAGGTTGATCACGCCACTCAGCCGAACAGGGCGCGCCACGTGTCCTGCAGGCTCAGCCACAGGGCGCGCAGGAACACGTGGAGGGGGTCGGCCACGGCCACGATCACCAGCATGGCCAGGAAGGCGGCGCCGACGAGGATGAGGAGGTCGCCCCGCCGGACCCGGCTCGAGTACAGCCGGCTCACCCCCTTGGCGTCCACGAGGATGGGTCCGACCTTGAGGCGCACGAGGAAGGTGGAAGCCATCCCCTCCCGGCCCTTGTCGAGGAACTCGACCATCGACGCATGCGTGCCCACGGCGACGATGAGCTCCGCCCGCTTCTCGTAGGCGAGCAACATGGCCACGTCCTCACTGGTCCCCGCGGCCTCGAAGACGGTATAGGGGAGCCCGAGGGCGCGAAGGCGGTCGGCGCCGGGGGCCTCGCCCTCCGGATAGGCGTGGACGACGAGCTGGGCCCCGCAGCGCAGGGCGGCGTCGGACGCGGAGTCGAAGTCGCCGATGACCAGGTCGGGCTTGTGGCCGGCCTCGAGCAGGGCGTCGGCCCCGCCATCGACGCCCACGAGCACGGGACGGACCTCACGGATGTAGGAGCGCAGCGCGGCCAGGTCGTCGCGGTGGTCCATGCCCCGGACCACCACGAGCACGTGGCGCCCGGCCACGTCGGTGTCGAGGTCGGGGAGCATGGGCGAGTCGGTGAGAAGGTGGTGTTCCCGGGCCAGGTAGGAGAGCGTGTTCTCGGCGAAGCGGCCGAGCTCGTCGCTCACCGAGCGCTTGGCCGCCTCCAGCTCGGACTCGAGCGATTCCATGGTCTGCCGGGTCCCCGAGGCGACCTCCCGGCCGTTCACCAGGACGGTGGCGCCCTCCACCGCCACCACGTCGCCCTCCCGTACGGCGGTCATGACCCGGGCCCCGACCTGGTCGACGAGGGGGATGCCGGCGGCGGCGAGCAGGAGGGGCCCCATGTTGGGGTAGCGGCCGGAGATGGAACGGGAGGCGTTGACCACCGCGCCGACGGATGCCCGGATCAGGCCTTCGGCGGCGATGCGGTCGAGGTCCTCGTGGTCGATGACGGCCACCTCGCCCGGCTGGACCCGGCCGAGCAGGGTCTTGGTGCGGCGATCGACGCGGGCCGGGGCCAGCACCCCCGGGGGGGCGGCCCCGGCCGCCACGGGCCGGAGGGGGCCGGCTCCGTCGACGGCCTGCCCGTTGCCGCGGGGCCCGCCACCCCGGCGGCGGCGGGTGACCGGGGCGGCCACGTCGTTGCCCTCGTCGGCCGCGCCCCGGGAGGCCATCACCGGCCTCGCTCCCGCCAGGCGGTGGCGAGGAGCTCCTCGGCGTGGCCGTGGGCGGTGCTGCTCGCGGGCTGCCCGGAGAGCATGCGGGAGAGCTCCACCACCCGCCCCCGGCCGTCCAGGGCACCGGCCCGGGCGACGGTGCGGCCGGCCCGCTCCTCCTTGGTGACGGCCACCTGGTGGTCGGCGAAAGCCGCCACCTGGGGCAGGTGGGTGACCACGACGACCTGGTGGGACGCGGCCAGCTCGGCGAGGGCCCGACCCACGGCGAGGGCGGCCTGCCCTCCGACGCCGGCGTCGACCTCGTCGAAGACGAGGGTCGGGGGCGCCTCGGTGAGCACCAGCCGGGCGGCCAGGCAGGCCCGGGCCAGCTCGCCGCCCGACGCGACCTTGGCCAGCGGCAGCGCCATCTCGCCCGGGTTGGCGCCGAGAAGGAAGCTCACCTGGTCACCGGGATCCTCGTCACCGACGGCCACCTCGAAGCGGGCCCGGGGCATGGCCAGCGACCGCAGGTTCCGCTCCACCGCTTCGGCGAGGGCCGGGGCCGCCTCCCGCCGGGCCCGGCCCAGGGCGGCGGCCGCCTCCCGTGCGGCCGCGTCGGCCTGCGCCCGCTCCTCCTCCAGGGCCGCCACCCGCTGGTCGTGGCCCTCGAGCTCGGAGAGGCGCGACCGGGCTTCGCCCGCGTAGGCCAGAACGTCCGACAACCGCTCACCGTACTTGCGCCGGAGCTCGGCGAGCAGGCGGCGCCGGGCCCGGACCTCCTCGAGGCGGTCCGGGTCGACGGGGATGCCCTCGACTGCGGCCCGCAGATCGGCGGCCGCCTCGGCCAGCTCGGCGGCCACCGCCCGCAGCCGGTCCTCCACCTCGGCGAGGGGCCGGTGCCCGGCGACGGCGTGCACGGCCCGGCCCACGCCGTCGCCCGCGCCCCCCTCGGCGACCAGCGCGTCGTAGGCCGCCGCTCCCGCCTCCCGGTGGGCCTCCGCACCGGCGAGGAGGTCCTCGAGGGCCTCCAGCGCCCCGTCCTCGTCCGGGTCGTCCAGGCCCGCGGCCTCCAGCTCGGCCACCTGGAAGCGGAGCAGGTCGGTCTCCCGCGCCCGGGCCCGGGAATCGCCGCCGAGGGCGGCCAGGGCGTCGTCGACCGCCGACCGCGCCGCTCGGGCCCGGGCCAGGGGCACCAGGTCGACGGCCGCGAAGCGGTCGAGCGCCTCCCGCTGCACCCGCGACGAGAGCAGCGACTGATGGGCGTGCTGGCCGTGGAGGTCGACGAGGCGGCGGCCGTGCTCGGCCAGCTCCGCCACGGTGGCCAGGTGGCCGTCGACGTAGGCGCGGGACCGACCCGTGCGGGGCACGGCCCGGGCCAGCACCGTCTCGCGGTCGCCGTCGACGAAGCGCCCCTCGACCCGGGCCTCGGAGGCTCCCGGGCGCACCAGCAGGGGGTCGGCCCGGGCGCCGACGAGCAGCTCGATGGCCTCGACGACCAGCGTCTTGCCCGCACCGGTCTCCCCCGTGAGGGCGGTCATCCCCGGCCCGAGGACGAGGGCCAGGTCGTCGATGACGCCGAGGTCGCGGACGTGGAGCTCGAGCAGCATCAGCGGTCGGCCAGCCCGAACTTGGCCTTCAGCACCCCGTAGAAGTCGTCGGGGCCCAGCGTGACGAAGCGCGCCACCTCGCGGGCCGCGTCGCAGGTGATGGCGCTCCCCGGAGGGAGGCGCCCGAGCTCCCGTCCGTCGACGATGAGCTGCGCGGGCCGGTCGAGGATCTCGAGGCGCAGCGTCTGCCCGGCGCCGAAGACCAGGCTGCGGTCGAAGGCCATGTGCGGGGACACGGGAGTGAGCAGCAGGGCCCGGTGGACCGGGTCGATGATGGGCCCCCGGGCCGAGAAGGCGTAGGCGGTGGAGCCCGTGGGCGTGGCCACGATCATGCCGTCCGCCGCGTAGCTGGTGAAGAAGCGCCCGTCGACGGTGACCCCGATGTGCACGACCTGCCCGGCCGAGGGCTTCTCGACCACGGCCTCGTTGAGGGCCAGCAGCGGCCCCGCCCCCGCGAGGGGGGCGCGGCCGTCGGTGCCGGCGTAGGGACCGGGGTCGATCTGCACGCAGAGCAGCAGGCGCTCCTCCACCGAGTAGTCACCGGTGACGAACCGCTCCAACGCCGGGCACAGGGCCTCGGGCTCGACGTGGGCCAGGTAGCCGAGGCGACCGATGTTGACCCCCAGGACGGGGACCTGGTGGTGGGCGACCATGCCCACGGTGCGCAGGATGGTGCCGTCGCCCCCCAGGCTCACAGCCAGGTCGGCGTCGGAGCCCAGCCGCTCGGGCGGGCAGGCGTGCTCGGAGAGCCCCACGGTGGCGGCCTCGTCGTCGGGGATGCACACCGTGTGGTCCCGGGCCTCGAGCCAGGCCACGGCCTCGTGGGCCAGCTCCACGGCGCGGGGCCGGCTCTCGTTGAGGACGATGGCGACGGTGGCCATCTCAGCGCCCTTCGAGGAGGGCGAGGCCGCCGGCGACCGCGGCCTCGACGTCGATCTCGGGGCGCGCCGACAGGACGGGCGGGCGGCAGGCGAGATGGGCGAGGAACTCGACGTTGCCCCTCGCCCCCAGAAGGGGCGACACCACGAGCCCCATCATGACGGCCCCGGCGGCCTCGAACGCGCCATCGACCGCGTCCAGCACCCGCCGCCACACCGCGGGGTCGCGGATCACGCCCTGGCCCCGGGCCGCCTCCCCCCGCCCCGCCTCGACCTGGGGCTTCACCAGCACGACCATGTCCGCCCCGGGGGCGGCGAGGCCGACGAGGGCGGGCGCCACCACACCCAGGGAGATGAAGGACAGGTCCGCCACCACCAGCGTGAACGGGCGACCCGGGCGGCGGAGGGCGGCGAGGTCGAGGAAGCGCACGTTGGCGCCCTCGACCACGGACACCCGGGGATCCGTCCGCAGGCGGTGGTCGAGCTGGCCCCGGCCCACGTCGACGGCGGTGACCGCGGCCGCCCCCCGTTGCAGCAGGCAGTCGGTGAAGCCCCCGGTGGAAGCGCCGGCGTCGAGGGCGTCGGCCCCGGTGACGGGAAGGGAGAAGGCGTCGAGGGCGGCCGCCAGCTTCTCGCCTCCCCGGCTCACGAAGCGGGAGGGCGGGGGAGGCACGACCACGGCCTCGCCGGGCGCCACCAGCCGGGCCGCCTTGTCGGCCGGCGCCCCGCCCACGGTGACCC
>DASZOE010000160.1:0-2655 GCA_035550945.1 Acidimicrobiales bacterium | reverse complement strand
GTGTTGGGCGGGTTGGGCACCGCCGACAAGTTCCCGAGCGGGAAGGCGTAGAGATCGGACTCCAGCGGGTTGGCGGCTGTCCCTCCTCCGGAGTTGATGTACATCTTCCCGGACGCCTCAACCCCGCCGCAGCCGTTCGGGTGCACCATGGCGTTGTCGTACTCGGCGACGATCGACATCGGCGTGGCCGCGCTGTTCACCACGAGGAGACCACCGCCTCGGAGGGTCACGAAGCTGAAGCTGCTGGTCGAGTCGATGACCGGACAGATGGGGGCATTGTCAGGGCGCGGCGGTCCCTCGCACGGGGCGCCGTTCGGAGTCGTGCATGCGGCGAGGTCGAGGGTCGCCGCGGGCTCGAGGGCGTAGGAGTCCGTCGCGAAGTTGGTGGCGATCCGCTGGAGCAACTTGCCGTTCTGATTGGCGACCACGACGTAGGAGTCGTCAGGCGCGGGAAACGCGGCGTGGGCCTGCAGGCCGACGTCGATGCAGGCGATCGGCGCCCGGCTGACGGCGTTGACGAAGAGGACGTGCCCCGTCGCGACGAAAGCCACGATGGCCCGTGAGTGCGTCGCGTTGAACGCCAGCATGTGCGGCCGGCGGGGAGCGGTGCCCGTCTGGGCGAGACACAGGCCCCGGGCTGCTCCTCCGAGGTCGATGACCTCGGGAGGCGCCTGTCCGGCACTGGCCCCTGCCAGGTCGGCGCCCTGGTAGATGTACAGCGTGCCTCCGCCATCGGCCGTGGTGTCGGACTGGTCGATGATCCACGCCTCGTGGCCACCGTGACTCGCGTGCACGGCACCGCCGACCGAGAGGGTGGACACCACCAGGCTGATCACGAGAACCAGGACGGGCGTCACCTTCCGCCGCATGCTCGCCTCCTTCGTCAGGCCGCGCTGACTCTTCCGGTGGTCCGAGTTGCTGCCGCGCCACGGACGACCGGGCGGCCACCTCTCTTCGTCATTCTCCTACTGAGAGACCCTGACGTCGCCGCTGATACAAGGCGGCGGTATCCCTGGCGGGGGGAAGCCGCCATGGACGTAGGTTGGCGTGCCCGTGCGGGCAGCGCGGAGGTGGCGTGAGTGATCCGGTTCAACGCCCAGGTCGCGTTCGTCCGGCCCGGCCTCCACGTCTGGGTTCCGGAGACATCGCTGAAGGCCAATCTCCTTCCCGTCGAGCGCTCCTCGGACGGAACCTGGCGGTTCGACGCCCCGCTCGACGATCGGTCCGCGCCGTGCGTCCGCGCCATGCTCTACGACCGCGAGGAAACCTCGGGCGAGCCGGTCGTCTGGGAGGCGGACGAGCACCAGCGGGAGGTGGGACGGCGTCCCGACGGCGCCTTCCCCCCGGCCGTGTGGCTGTTCCAGGGGACGTCGCGGGTGCTGGCCGAGGAGCCGACGCGCACCACCCGTCGGGTCGGATCCACCTGCTCACCGCCCGCCGGTACCGCGACGGGCGGCTGTACCTGTGGCGGCCCGGGCGTGGCGGCCGCCTTGTGGATCTCTCCGGGCTCGAGGACACCGGTCCGTTCTGGGACCTCGAGCTGGACGACGGTGAGCGGTCGCTGTTCCTCTTCAAGTTCGTCGCCTCGTCCGGAGAGTTCGAGCCCGACTACGCCAACCGCCTGTACGTGGCGTCCGACGGTCCCGAGGTGTGGACGCACAGCCGGGCCTCGGGCGTTGTCAGCACCCAACCCGCCAAGCGGCGGCTGCGGGTCCACTGTCCTACGGCGTGCTGTTCCATGATCCGTCCCTCGGCGCCGACCAGGAGTGGGAGCACGGCGACGTCAGGCGATACGTCGAGATCTCGGGCGACACCGACGTGTGGACCCTCGAGGGTGATCCCCATACCTTCGGGGGCTCCGCCGCAGCCCGACCGCCCGGTCACGATCGAGTTGTCCGCGGTCGCGCCCTGGACGAGCCTCGACCGGCCCTTCCGGGCCGATGTCCGCGTCAACCGGGCCCGCGGTCCGCTCGGCACGCTCGACGTGGACGGGGCGCCGGCGACGATCACCTTCCGCACGTACCCGGAAGTCACGACCACGCTTCGGCTCCTCTCCGTGGCCGGCCAGGACGAGCAGGAGGAGAGCCGGCACTCGGTGGTGGTCCCCGAAGGAGGGGAGGTCACGGGTTTCGTGGCGGCGGCATCAGCACGGTGCTGGGTGCGCGCCCGCCGGCGGACCCCTTCGCCGACCCGCCGTTCCCCATCGATCGACCGGGTGCCTACGAGGTGGACGACGAGATCCGCTTCGCGCTCCACGCGCCGGACGCGGCACGGGCTCGCCTCGTCGGCGAGTGGACCGGGTGGGAGGAACGTCCCATCGAGATGAGACTGACGCGCGACGGGAGGTACTGGTGGGCGCAGACGCCGGCCGCCAAGGTCGGCGGTCTTCAACCATGCCGGCTCGACGGACAACGTCCTGTGGGCCACGGCCCGGCGCACGTTCTTCGACGGTGACACTCGTTGGGGCGCCATGGTCAACTTCGACGACCCGACCTGTCGGCAGTTCTTCGAGCAGAACGTGGTGTACCTCCACCGCGAGTTCCACATCGACGGGTTCCGCTTCGACCACACCCACACCATCGTCCACTCCCACCACCAGACGGGATTCGTCACGGTGCCGGGCTCGGGCGGGGGCTGGGACTTTCTCGCCGGGCT
>DASZOE010000159.1:0-2106 GCA_035550945.1 Acidimicrobiales bacterium | reverse complement strand
CCCTGAGAGCCGAGGCCCTGAGAACCTGCGTCCACACCCGCACCTCCCCGGACCAGAGGTCCTGACGGCGTGGCCCTGAGCACCCGTGAACCGCCGGCCTCGCCATGGGGACGCCCTCCCGACGGCTGGCAAGTACAGGTGGTGGGCGGGAGCTCGACGCTCTGGTGGCTCACGATCGGGACCGTCGTCGTCGCCCTCCTCATGCCCGTCGTGGTGAGCCTCGTCCTCATGCAGACCTTCTACAACCCGCCGACCGGGGAGCTGCCCGACCCCATTCCGGGGGCCGGCTCGCGCATCACGCGGATCACCGACGCCGACGGCCAGCAACTCGGGACCCTGCGCCGCTTCGAGACCCACATCCCGGTGCGGCCCTCGGACATCACACCGGTGCTCCGGGACGCGGTGGTGGCCGTCGAGGACCAGCGCTTCTACTCGCACAAGGGCGTGGACCTCCGGGCCGTCATGCGGGCGTTGTGGGCCGACCTCCTGGGTGGCTCGTACAAGCAGGGCGCGTCGACGATCACCCAGCAGTACGTCAAGCGGATCTACACCGGCCCGCAACGCAGCCTGTCCCGCAAGGTGCGGGAGGCGACGCTCGCCAGCCGCGTCGAGAAGCAGCTCTCCAAGGACGAGATCCTTGTCCGCTACCTCTCCGACATCTATCTGGGCAGCGGGGCCTACGGCGTCGGCGCCGCGGCCGAGACGTACTTCCGCACCCCGGTCAACCAGCTCAACCTCTCCCAGGCCGCCACCCTGGCCGGGCTCATCCAGGCGCCGTCGCGCAACGAGCCTCGCAGCAACCTGGCGGGCGCCGAGGAGCGGCGTCAGGTCGTCCTCCGGGCCATGCGCGACCAGAACCGCATCAGCGAGGCCCAGTACAGCGATGCCGTCGGTCAGCGGCTGCGGCTCGCCACCGACGAGGACACCCAGCCGTCGCTCACGGCCACCCTCGTGTTCGCCCCCGAGCAGGCCGACAGCGAGTACCCGTACTTCGTGGACTACGTCCGGCGCTACCTCATCGCCCGCTACGGCGAGGACCGCGTCTACCAGGGGGGCCTTCAGGTGGAGACCACCATCGACCGCCGCCTGCAGGGCTTCGCCGAGGCGGCCGTGAGCTCCACGCTCTCGGGGACGTCGGCGCCGCTCGAGATGTCCCTCGTGTCCCTCGACCCCACGAGCGGGTACGTGAAGGCCCTGGTCGGAGGTCGGGACTTCACCGAGTCCCAGGTCAACCTCGCCCTCGGCAACTGCGAGGGCATCCCCCCCGCCGAGGAAGGCCGGCCCATCTGCATCGACGGCGGCGGGACGGGACGCCAGCCGGGTTCGGCATTCAAGCCCGTCACCCTGGCCAAGGCCTTCGAGGAGGGCATCGGGCCCGAGCGCGTCTACTCGGGGCCGTCGTCGTTCACCTTCCCCCGGTGCGCGGGCCCGGGCTGCACGGTGGGCAACGCCGAGGGCGGGGGCTTCGGCGCCCTTCCCCTGCGTCAGGCCACCGCCCACTCCGTGAACACCGTCTTCGCCCAGCTCGTCCTCGACGTCGGCGTCAAGGACACGGCGGAGATGGCCAACCGGCTCGGGCTCACGATGGTGAGGCCCGACGGCATCATCCCTCAGGGCCCGAACAAGGGTGACCCCTACGGCCCCAGCCTCACCCTGGGTGCCGCCGAGACCTCCCCCCTCGACATGGCCGCCGCCTTCGGCGTGTTCGCCCGGCGGGGCGAGCAGTTCCCGGCCACGCCCGTCATCAAGGTGACCGACCCCGACGGCAAGGTCCTCGAGGACAACTCCAACCGGCGGGGGCGGCGGGTGCTGCCCGAGGTCGTCGCCGACAACGTGAACGACGTGCTCAAGGGGACGATCGCCTTCGGCACCGGGCGGGCCGCCGACATCGGGCGACCCGAGAGCACGGCCGGCAAGACAGGGACGTCGGAGGACTACAGCGACGCCTGGTTCGTCGGCTACACCCAGAAGCTGGTGACCTCGGTCTGGATGGGCTACGGCAACTCGCAGAGACCCCTTGTGAACATCAAGGGGGTCGGCAGGGTCTTCGGAGGCACCCTGCCGGCCGAGACGTGGAAGGCCTACATGACCCGCGCCCTCGAGGGC
>DASZOE010000158.1:0-1884 GCA_035550945.1 Acidimicrobiales bacterium | reverse complement strand
CACCAGTACTACGCCCGGTTCGGCGACGACGCCGTTTCCGGGGATCTCCGCGGAAATCCGTGACGCGAAGGGCAATGCCGTCGAGACAGGCGGAGGGCTGCTGACGCTGACCCGGCCCTGGCCCGCGATGCTGCGGGGGATCTACGGCGACCCCGAGCGCTACCAGGAGACCTACTGGTCGAGGTTCGAGGGCCGCTACCTCGCCGGGGACGGCGCGCGCGTCGACGACGACGGCTACTTCTGGCTCATGGGCCGGGTGGACGACGTGATGAACGTCTCCGGGCACCGGGTCTCCACGGCCGAGGTGGAGTCGGCCCTGGTCGACCACCCCAGCGTGGCCGAGGCGGCCGTGGTCGGCGTCAAGGACGAGGACACCGGCCAGGCCATCATCGCCTACGTGATCCTGCGGTCGGACGCCGAGCCCGACGAGCACCTCGGTCAGGCCCTGCGGGAGCACGTGGGCAAGCGCATCGGCAAGGTCGCCCGCCCGAAGACCGTCATCGTCACCGACGACCTGCCCAAGACCCGGAGCGGGAAGATCATGCGCCGCCTCCTCCGCGACGTCGCCGAGGGCCGGGACCTGGGCGACACGACGACCCTGGCCGACGCCGGAGTGGTCGAGGAGATCAAGCAGAAGGCCGCAGCGGGGGCGTCCGAGGAGTAGGCCGACACAGGAACGCGCGCCCCGGGCGAAGCGTTGTACGGGGGGAGACGAGGAGAGAGCTGTGAGCAAGAACACCATCAAGACCTTCGTGCTGCTGGCCGCCCTGGGCGGCTTCCTGATGCTGATCGGGTCCTTCTTCGGCCGGGGCGGGCTGTTCATCGGCCTCGTCCTCGGCCTGGCCTTCGTCGGCGGGTCCTACTGGTTCTCCGACAAGCTGGCCATCCGGTCGGCCCGGGCGGTGCCCGCCACCGAGGCCGAGATGCCCGAGTACTACCGGATCGTCCGGGAGCTGACCACGGCCGCGGGCATGCCGATGCCGAAGCTCTACGTCACCCCCGACCTGCAGCCCAACGCCTTCGCCACCGGCCGCAACCCCGAGCACGCGGCGGTCGCCGTCACCCAGGGCATCCTCCAGATCCTGGACTGGGAAGAGCTGCGGGGGGTGCTGGCCCACGAGATCAGCCACGTGGGCAACCGCGACATCCTCATCGGCTCGGTGGCCGCCGCCGCGGCCATGGGCATCACCTTCGTGGCCCGCATGGCCATGTGGGGCGCCATGTTCGGCGGCGCCGGACGCGACGACGACAACGGGGGCGGCATCTTCGGCCAGCTCGCCCTGATCATCCTCGCCCCGATCGCCGCCCTCCTGATCCAGATGGCCCTCAGCCGGAGCCGCGAGTTCGAGGCCGACCGCACCGGCGCCCGCCTGATCGGCACGGGCGAGCCCCTGGCCCGGGCCCTGGCCAAGCTCGAGCGGGGCGCCAAGGCCATCCCCATGGCCGTCGACCCGGCCCAGGCGTCGAAGTACATCGTCAACCCCCTCACCGGCCGCCGGGTCCAGTTCGCCAACCTGTTCAGCACCCACCCGCCGCTGGAGGAGCGCGTCGGCCGCCTCCGGGCCGGCGAGTGGCGCGCCTGAGCCGGGCAACCGTTGACCGCCGGGCCGGTCCGCCCCCCGGCCCGGCGGGAGGCGTAAGCTCCCCGCCCTGAACCGGGGGCTGGCAGGGGATCGCGGAGCACGCGGCGAATTGAGGGGAGTCATGCCGGCTCCACCCCGAAGGGCTCGCGCCCTCGTACCGGTCGCGCTCGCCGCGTTGCTGGCGGGCGGTGCGGCGACCGGTTCGGGCCCGGCGTCGGCGCAGCCGGAGTCGCCCCCGACGACGCAGAACCTGCTCGGCGACCTGCTCAACAAGCTGCTCCCGACGACGCCGGGCCCGAAC
>DASZOE010000157.1:0-7888 GCA_035550945.1 Acidimicrobiales bacterium | reverse complement strand
GTCCCGACCTCACCAGCCGGGTCGTCACCGGTGCAGTGGCCTTCGCCGTCGTCCTGCTGGCGGCCATGATCGGGCCCGGTGCCCTGGTCCTCCTGGTGGCGGCCGTGCTGGTGCTGGCGGTCGCCGAGTTCTACCAGGCGGCCCGGACGGCCGGGCACCATCCCGCCACGCTCCTCGGCGTGGTCAGCACCGCGGCCATGGTGGGCGCCGTGTACTGGCAGGCGTTCGAGGGCTTCCAGCTGGTCCTCGCCCTCTTCCTCATCTTCACGTTCCTCTGGTACCTGTCCGGGGTGGTGCGGGCCCGGCCCGTGGTCAACATCGCGATCACGGTCCTCGGCTTCCTGTACGTCGGCGTACTCGGCTCCTTCGCCGCCCTCCTGCTCAAGTTCCCCCTCGACCACGGCATCGGGCTGTTGCTCGGCGCGGTGATCGCCACCGCCGCCTACGACATCGGGGCCTACTTCGCCGGCAGCTGGGCGGGCCGCACGCCGCTCGCCCCCGACGTCAGCCCGGGCAAGACCGTCGAGGGCCTGATGGGAGCCTGCTTCCTCACCCTCGCCGCCTGCCTGATCGTGGTGGGCAACATCGAGCCCTGGAACCCGGGCCGGGCCTTCCTCCTCGCCCTCGTCGCCATGGTGGCCGCCCCCCTCGGCGACCTCTGCGAGTCGATGATCAAGCGCGATCTCGGCATCAAGGACATGGGCGCGCTCCTGCCCGGCCACGGCGGCATCCTCGACCGCATCGACGCCCTTCTCTTCGTCGTTCCCGCTGCGTACTACGTCGTCCGGTACCTGAAGTTCTTTTGAGCGACACGGGGGGCAAACCCCCTACCGAGCGATGAAGACCGTCAGCCTGGTCGGGTCCACCGGCTCCATCGGGACGCAGGCCATCGAGGTCATCCAGGCCGAGCCCGACCGCTACCGGGTCGTCGCCCTCGGCGCAGCCACGTCGGTCGAGCGCCTGGCCGCCCAGGCCCACCACGTCCGTCCCGAGCGGGTGGCGCTGGCCGACGAGTCACGGGCGTTCGAGCTCGAGGGGCTGGTGCCGCCGGGTACCGAGGTGCTGGCCGGGCCGGGGTCCCTCGCCGCCATCGCCGCCGGGGTCGACGTGGTGGTCAACGGGGTGGTCGGCTTCGCCGGCCTACCGGTCACGCTGGCCACCCTCGAGGCCGGGACCCGCCTGGCCCTGGCCAACAAGGAGTCGCTGATCGCCGCCGGCCCGGTGGTGCAGCGGGCCCGGGCCACCCCCGGGGCGGAGATCGTGCCCGTCGACTCCGAGCACTGCGCCATCCATCAGTGCCTGCGGGCCGCGGGCGACCAGCGCCGGGTCCGACGGCTGGTCCTCACCGCCAGCGGGGGGCCCTTCCGGGGGTGTTCGCCCGGGGAGCTGGCCGCCGTCACCCTCGCCGACGCCCTCGCCCATCCGACGTGGACGATGGGACCGAAGGTGACGATCGACTCCTCGACGCTCATGAACAAGGGCCTGGAGGTGATCGAGGCCCACGAGCTGTTCGGAATCGGGTTCGACGCCATCGAGGTGGTGGTGCACCCGCAGTCGATCGTCCACTCGATGGTCGAGTTCAGCGACGGGGCGACCCTCGCCCAGCTCTCCAGACCCGACATGCGCCAGCCCATCGGCTACGCCCTCGCGTACCCCGACCGCAGCCGCGAGGCTTTCGGCGCCCTGGACTGGTCACAGGCGGCTCACCTCGACTTCGAGCCACCGGACCGCCGGGGGTTCCCCTGCCTGGGGCTGGCCTACGAGGCGGGTCGGGCCGGTGGCACGGCTCCGGCGTGGCTCAACGCCGCCAACGAGGTGGCCGTGGATGCGTTTCGAAAAGGGCTCATCTCGTGGGGCGCGATCGCCGACGTCATCAGGGACACCCTCGACGGCCACGACGGAGCATCGCCGGACGACCTCCCCGCCGTCCACGAAGCTGACCGGCGCGCTCGCGTACGGGCCCGGGAGGCGGTACAAAGGAGGAGCACAGCTCGCGTCGCGGGCTGAGCTGTGACGGAAAACCGAAGGACGCCGGAAGGGGGGGCCGACCGGGGCGAGTGGCGGGACCTCCCGCCGGGAAGGACGCACTACACGTGACCTCGACCCAGCACACCCCGCCGGAGGCGCCCGAGGCGCCCGCCCAGGACCACGGAGGTTGGCGCGACCTCGCGCCGGTGGCCGCGGTCCTCGTCCTTGCCGTCCTGGTGTCGTTGGCCACCGACTCCTTCCCCATCGTGGCGTTCATCCTCGCCGTCGTGGCCATGGTCATGGTCCACGAGGCCGGTCACTTCCTCACGGCCAAGTGGGCGGGGATGAAGGTCACCGAGTTCTTCTTCGGTTTCGGCCCCCGCCTCTGGTCGACCCGGCGGGGCGAGACGGAGTACGGGGTCAAGGCCATCCCCTTGGGCGGCTACGTGAAGATCATCGGCATGAGCAACCTCGAGCGCGACATCGATCCCGCCGACGAGCCCCGTACCTACCGCCGGCAGTCCTACGGCCGCCGCGTGCTCGTGGCCAGCGCCGGCATCGCCACCCACTTCGTCATCGCCGTCGTGGTGCTCACCGTCCTCTGGAGCGTCCTCGGCGTGCCCCGCTACGACAGGCCGACGACGACCGTGGGCGAGATCAGCCGGCTGCGCACGGGGGAGAGCCCGGCCCAGCGGGCCGGGTTCGAGGTGGGCGACCGCATCATCTCCTACGACGGCCGGCCTGCCCGCGACTGGATGGAGCTGCCGCCGTACATCCGCGAGCGGGCCGGCCAGCCCATCACCTTCGTCGTCGATCGCCGGGGCGAGCGGATCACGATCGAGGCGACGCCCGCGGAGGTGACCCGCGAGGGTCGCACGGCCGGCTTCATCGGCCTCTCGGCCAAGCCCGTCGTCGAGCGGGTGAGCCCCATCGTGGGCCTGGGCCGGGCGGTCAGGGACACCGGCGACCTGACCTGGCGCTCCGTGCAGGCCCTGGGCTCCTTCTTCGCCCCCGGCTCGCTGCGCAACTACGCCGACCAGGTCACCGGTGGTAGCCCCGCGACGAAGGACGCCGTCGACGCGTCCCGGCCGGTATCCATCGTCGGCGTGGTCCGCATCGCCGGCCAGGCCGCCGAGAGCGGCCTCTTCAACGTCCTCCAGCTCTTCGTGCTGCTGAACCTGTTCGTGGGGATCTTCAACCTCATCCCCCTCCTGCCCCTCGACGGGGGCCACGTCGCCATCGCCACCTACGAACGCATCCGCTCCCGGGGCGGGCGCCGCTACCAGGCCGACGTGGGCAAGATGCTCCCCTTCACGGCCGCGGTCGTCGCCCTGCTCCTGGTGCTCGGCCTCACATCGATCTGGCTGGACATCGTCCGTCCCGTGGCCAACCCCTTCCAGTGAGGCCCGCCGGCGCCTTGTCGTTCTCGGCCCGCTCGCGGCCCCTCGAGGGCCGGGATCGCGCCAGGAACGCCTGCGCGGTCCCGTGAGCCTGGCCGCCCGCCGGCCCACCCGGCAGATCCGGGTCGGCCCGGTGGCCGTCGGGGGAGGGGCCCCGGTCAGCGTGCAGTCGATGACCGTCACCAAGACGGCCGACGTCGACGGCACGCTCGCCCAGATCTACGCCCTGGCCGGGGCGGGCGCCGACATCGTCCGCTGCACCTGCAACGAGCCCGAGGCGGCCGAAGGCCTGGCCCGCATCGTCCCCCGCTCGCCGGTGCCCATCGTGGCCGACATCCACTTCCAGTACCGGCTGGCCCTTGCCGCCCTCGAGGCGGGCGTCCACTGCCTCCGCCTCAACCCGGGCAACATCCGCAAGCCCGAGCACGTCAAGGCCGTCGCCGCCGAGGCCAAGGCGCGGGGCGTCCCCATCCGCATCGGGGTCAACGCCGGGTCCCTCGACCCCGACATCGCCGAGCGCCACGGCGGGGTCACGCCTGAGGCCCTCGTCGAGTCGGCCCAGCGGGAGCTCGCCTACCTGGCCGAGGTCGACTTCACCGACATCAAGATCTCGGTGAAGGCCTCGAACGTGGCCCTCATGATCGAGGCCTACCGCCAGCTGGCCGAGGTCACCGACCACCCGCTGCACCTCGGCGTCACCGAGGCCGGCCCGCCCCCGGCCGGCCTGATCAAGGCCACCGCCGGCATCGCCACCCTCCTGGCCGAGGGAATCGGCGACACCATCCGCTACTCGCTCACCGCCGATCCCGTCGAGGAGGCCCGGGCCGGTCGCCAGCTGCTGGAGGCGCTCGGGCTCCGGGAGCGCAGGGGTCTCGACCTCATCGCCTGCCCGTCCTGCGGTCGGGCCGAGGTCGACGTCATCGCCGTGGCCAAGGAGGCCCAGGACGCCCTGGCCGAGCGCAACCTGCCCATCCAGGTGGCGGTCATGGGCTGCGTGGTCAACGGTCCGGGCGAGGCCCGGGGAGCCGACCTTGGCATCGCCGCCGGGCGGGGCAAGGGGCACCTGTTCGTGAGAGGCCAGGTGGTGCGGGTCGTCCCCGAGGCGGGGATGGTCGCCGCCCTCGTCGAGGAGGCCGAGCGCCTGGTCGCCGACGGGGTGGAGGCCCGCCTGGCGGCCGCCGAGGCCGGCGCCGCCGAGGAGGCGGAGCGCACCCGCCGGGAGCTCCTGGCCGTCCAGGGCGAGGACCCCAACGCCGTGGAGCAGACGGTCGACCTCATCCACAAGGAGCTGGGCGGGACCTGAGCCCTCACCGCCCGTTCGGGGAGGGGAGCGGCTAGAACGGCGCCCGTGGACCTCGAGATCCGCCCCGTCACCGCCGACGAGGTCCCCGCCTTCGTACGGGCCGAGCACGTGCCGTTCGGCATCCGCGCCGACGAGGGCACCATCGACGACGTTGCCGGCCTCGTCGAGCTCGACCGCACGCTGGCCGTCGTCGACGGCAGCGCCTTCGTGGCCACGGCGGCGGCGCTGTCCTTGGAGGTGACGGTGCCGGGCCCCCGCCTCCTCCCCGCGGCGGGGATCACCGCGGTGGCCGTCCTGCCCACCCACCGGCGGCGGGGGCTGCTCACCCTGCTCATGGGGCGGCTCCTCGAGGACGCCCGGCGCAGGGGGGAGCCGGTCGCCGTCCTCATCGCCTCGGAGGCGACGATCTACGGCCGCTTCGGCTTCGGCGTGGCCACCAGCGGCCTGGCCGTCCGGGTCGATCCCCGGCGGGCCCCGTTCGGGCGGGTGCCAGACGGGCGGGGGAGGGTGCGCCTCCTCGACCCCGACGAGATGGCCGGCGTCCTGCCCGCCGTGCACGACCGGTTCCGAAGGATCCAGCCCGGCGAGGTCACCCGTCCGCCGGGCTGGTGGAAGGCGTGGCTGCGCGACCCCGAGGACGACCGCGACGGCGCCAGCCCCCACTTCGCCGTGGTCCACGAGGGCGACGGCGGGCCTGACGCCTACGCCGCCTACCGGGTGAAGGAGTCGTGGTCGCCGGCCGCCGAGCCCGGCCACGAGTTGCGGGTGGAGGAGGTGATCGCCAGCGAGCCGGAGGCCGAGGCCGCGCTGTGGCGCTACGTGCTCGACGTCGACCTGGTCCGGACGGTGACGGCCGCCAACCTGCCCCCCGACCTGCCCCTCCGGTGGCTGCTCGGCGATCCCCGGGCCGTCGCCGTCGAGGCGCTCCACGACCGGCTCTGGGTGCGCCTCCTCGACCTCCCCGCCGCGCTCTGCGCCCGCCGCTACCCGGTGAGGGACGCCCTCGTGCTCGAGGTCGTCGACCCGACCCTGCCCGAGAGCACCCGGCGTTGGCGGTTCGACGCCGGCCCCGAGGGCGCCGAGTGCCGGCCGACCGACGCCGACGCCGACCTCGCCCTCGACGTCGCCGACCTGGGGACGTGCTGGATGGGCGGGGCCCCGATGAGCGCCCTGGCCCGGGCCGGCCGCGTCGTGGAGGGCACCCCCGGCGCCGTCCGGCGAGGCGATGCCCTCTTCGCCGTCGACCGCCCTCCGTGGTGCGCGACCGCGTTCTAGCCTCGGCCTCCCCGCCCACTCGGACCAGGGGAGGGACCCGCGGCGGGGTCGGGGTCGGTATACTCGCAGGGCTCTACCGTTCGAGTGAGGTGGTGACGGAGCGTGGGCGGTGAGCCCACGCTTTTGTGTGCCAGGGACCAGACGAGGAGGAAAGGAGGTGCCGAGATGAGCCTGGGCGACCGCGTGCGCGCTGTGGTCGAAGCTCCCCTCGCCACCTCCGAGCTCGAGCTGGTCGACGTCGAGCACACCGGCAACCTCCTGCGGGTCACCGTCGACCGCCCGGGGGGCGTCGACCTCGACACCATCAGCGAGGCGTCCCGCCTGGTCTCGGAGGCGCTCGACCGCACCGACGTCGTCCCCGGCCGCTACGTGCTCGAGGTGTCGAGCCCGGGGGTGGAGCGGCCGCTGCGCACACCCGAGCACTTCCACCGCTTCGTGGGCACCACCGTTGCCGTCCGCACCCGCGCCGGCACCGACGGCGACCGGCGGGTGGAGGGCGAGCTGGAGGGGGCCGACGACGAGGGCGTGGTCGTGGCCGGCCGGCGCCTGGCTTACGGCGAGATAGAGCGGGCCCGCACCGTGTTCGTGTGGGAGCCCGCGGCCAAGCCGGGCAAAGGCGCGAAGGGGAAGGCCAAGGCTGGGTCCGGGAGGCCGCGATGAGCACGACGTCGAACTTCGAGCTCACGGCGCCTCCGGCGCCCGAGGAGATGCCATGAGCACGACGTCGAACTTCGAGCTCATGGAGGCGCTCCAGGTCATCGAGCGCGAGAAGGGCGTCTCCATCGACACCCTGCTCGAGGCCCTGGCCAACGCCCTCGTGTCCGCCTACAAGCGCATGCCCGAGGCGGCCGAGGAGGCCTTCGTCACCATCGACCCCGACACCGGGGAGATGCACGTCTACGCCCAGGAGCTCGACGAGGACGGCAACGTCACCCGGGAGTGGGAGGACACGCCCGAGGACTTCGGCCGCATCGCCGCCCAGACCGCCAAGCAGGTCATCCTCCAGCGCATCCGCGAGGCGGAGCGTGAGATGAAGTACGAGGAGTACGCCGGGCGCGAGGGCGACATCGTCACCGGGATCATCCAGCAGAACGACCAGCGCTACACCCTGTTGGACCTGGGCCGGGTCGAAGCCCTGCTGCCCCAGGCCGAGCAGGTCCCCTACGAGCGCTACGAGCACGGGGCCCGGCTCAAGGCGTACATCGTCGAGGTCCGCAAGACCACCAAGGGCCCCCAGATCGTGGTCAGCCGCACCCACCCGGGGCTGGTCATGCGCCTCTTCCAGCTCGAGGTGCCCGAGATCAGCGACGGCGTGGTCGAGCTCAAGGCCGTGGCCCGCGAGCCGGGCCACCGCACCAAGATCGCGGTCTGGTCCAACGACGCCAACGTCGACCCCGTCGGCGCCTGCGTTGGCGCACGGGGCGCCCGAGTGCGGATGGTGGTCAACGAGCTGCGGGGCGAGAAGGTCGACATCGTCCCCTTCTCCGAGGACCCCCAGGAGTTCGTCATGAAGGCCCTCTCGCCCGCCCGGGTGAGCCAGGTGCGCATCGACGAGGAGACGGGCACGGCCGAGGTCATCGTCCCCGACTACCAGCTGTCGCTGGCCATCGGGAAGGAGGGGCAGAACGCCCGCCTGGCGGCCCGGCTCACCGGCTGGCGGGTCGACATCAAGAGCGAGACCCAGCACGCCGAGGAGGAGGCCGGGTACGCGGGCGAGGAGTGGGCCCAGGGTGAGTGGGTCACCGACGAGGCGGGGGCCATGGTCTGGCGCCCGGCCGAGGGGGGCGAGGGCGTCTCGGCCGAGGAGTGGTCCAAGCAGGACGACGACGACGGGGCCGCGGGCGACGGCGGGCCGAAGCCCGACGCGGCGGTCGTCGACGGCGTGCCTCCGCCCGACTCGGCGGTCGTCGCGACCGACTCGGCGACGGGGGAGGCCCCGGCG
>DASZOE010000156.1:0-2653 GCA_035550945.1 Acidimicrobiales bacterium | reverse complement strand
TGGGCTCCCGGGCGCTGGGCGAGCAACTCCACGGCGTGCTGCGGGCGGTGGCTCGGGACCACGTCGTGTTCGTCGACCGCCAGGCCCAGACCTGGTACCTGGCGACCGCCGCGATCGACTACGTCGCCGTACGCCGCTGAGCGCCAGCCGACGGCGGCTGATCGGATCTGGTCGCCGCCGTCCCCTCCGACACTCGTGCGCTGCTGTGAGGAGATCCGGGAGCCGCACGTGCCCGTGACCCACGGCTCCTTCCACGAGGCCCGCCCGCCCGGCCTGGGCGGCAGCGCCGAGATCACGCTGTGAAAGCTGGTGAAGTTCGCGCTCGCCATGAGACCTCACCGCCCAATCGTCGGACACACCCGCCGCTCCGGGAGGCAATCCCGTGGGCGCCGCCTGGCCGCGGCGTCAGATCTGGCTTCGTGTCCCTCGTCGATGACGCACAGCAGATCCGCTCATGGTGCAGGAGGGCGTTCGGCAGCCTGTTGACCGACCCACTCGAAGTGGTGGTTGTCCGGCTGGAGGAAGTGGCCACCCCAGCGGAAGCCATGACGTGCGAACGCCTCGACGACCTCGGGCGGTGGCGGGGGCCCGAGGCTCGGCTGCGAAAGGTCCACGTTGATGTCGACCGCGATGCCCCACGAGTGGCGTGACAACCGTTCCCCCGATTGGGCGATCCGGCGCGGGTAGTAGCAGCCGGCGTACCTGGCCGGATCGATGGTGTGCGCCAGTCCCGCGTCGACGACCTCCTGGAGCGCTGCGCGCAGGTCCTCGACGATGGCCTGGTGGCACCGCACGGTGCCCAGGAGCGGTACCTGCGCCGACACGATGTTACGGGCCACGAACCCTGAGTCCACGTCCACCTCCCGAAGGCCGGCGCGCGGCCGGTAGGCGAACTCGCCGAACCGCGCCTTGACCTCTAGGAGCGACAGCACGAGCGGCGCGCGATGGCGGTTACTGGCCGCACGGCCTTCCACCACCCGGACCCGGATGTTCTGCGGCGCCAGCGCCCGCAGCGCCGCGGTCAACGCCTCCCTGGCTGGCCCACCAGCGTCCTCGTGGCGGACGACCAGCGAACCGTCCGGCTCGAGGCCGGCTGCGTCGGCGTCGGCGTCGTGCAGCACGATCTCGGCGTTGCGTACGGTGCCGTCGGGGACCACACCTGCAACCTGGAGCCCGGCGATGCGTTGGAGGTCGATCGCCCCGCCAGCCGCTATCCGGCGTAGCGAAGCGGAGGTCTCCGACAGGAGCACCTGCCCCGGCCGCAGTGCGGCAACGGTGTCGCCGGTGTGGTGTGTGGGCAGCGTGGCGGCGTACGCGCCAGGGTCGACCGCGGCGACGGATACCGGGATCCGGAAACCATCAGGGAGACGATCGATGGTCGACCCGTCAGGCCGGTGCGACCCGACGAGGCCGAGCGTGTCGGACCTGACGAAGGCCGCCGCCATGACACCGGACAGCGCAGCTGCTTGGTCCACGATCGCCGGCGGAAGGCCGCCCCGCGCCCACATGATGAGCGTGGCATCGGCGTCCGACGCTGTGGGCGAGGGGCTCGATCGGCCCTGGCCGTCTGTGGCCGTCCGTCGGCTCTCGGAAGGCGGGACGACCGAGAGGTCGTTGTCGCGCGCTCCGACGACGCCGAGCGCAACGGCCACAGCCAGCACGGCCACCATGGCCGGCGCCGCCGATCTCCGCATCGGTCGCTCCCTCGGTTCCCGTGACAGCAAGGCAAGTGTGCCTGTGTCGGCCGGCCACCACGTGCGGCGCGCGGCGTGGCATGCACGGCTCAGCGGCCGGACGCCGAGAAGTGCTGGTAGTCGCGGCTGGCCTGCCAGTCGCCGCCCCAGCCCCAGACGACCGCGGTGAACCCCTCGACCAGGGGCCCGGGCGCACCGCCATGCCGGGGCGGACGTCGGAGCGGTCCAGGTAGGCGGCTCCGGCGGGCGGGCGACCTCGTCGCCGCGGACGTAGGGGTTCTGGACGGGGTTGACGTCCAGCGCGGTCCCGTAGGCGTGCTCGGCCAGCGCGCCGTGCCCGCCACCTGCGGCAGTTGAAACCCGACGTGTTGTTGGCGGCCATGGAGGCGTCGTCGTCGGCGCCGTGGTGCACGGTGAAGCCGAGCTCGGTCCAGATCCGCTGGTGCTCGTCGTCGACGGTGCTCAGCCAGCGGAAGTCGCCGTGGCCAGGTCGGCAGCCATACGTCCCTGGCGTCGCCGTCGATCTGCACCAGGCAGTTGTTCGAGGTCGGGTGGTACCACTCCTCGAGCGCGTCAACCAGCACGGTCACACCGTCCACCCGTATCGGCGCAGGCCCGGGCGACACGACCGCGACGTACGGCAGCGGCACGCGGCGCACGTCGAAGTCGAGCTGCGCGAACTGCGTTGCGATCTGGTCGAAGAGAGGTTCGTGTCGGCGCTGTTTCGGCGCCGGGGCGCCCACGATCTGCAGGAGGAGGGGCCGGACGCGACCCGCAGTCCGGCCGCTCGACGTCGTGGCCCAGGCGCTGGGCGTCTGGCCGACCGGCTCCTTGGCCTCGACTCTTCCACATCGACATGTTCTTGAGCCGGCGTGTTCGACTCGCAGCGCGACGTGCACCATCCCCAACTGGGTCGACGAGGTCGACCCTGCTCCGCGCGGCTGCCGGCCAGCGGGAAC
>DASZOE010000155.1:0-6223 GCA_035550945.1 Acidimicrobiales bacterium | reverse complement strand
CCCGAGCCCCCAGCACACGTCGCCCTCGATGCGGGCCCGCTCGTTGCCGTTGGGGGGGACGGTGTCCGTGTGCCCGGCCAGCACGAGGCGCGCCGGACGGCCCAACGACGTCCGGGCCACCAGGTTCTCGCCGACCCGGGTCAGGTCCAGCCACGGGACCGGCGCCAGCCTCGACTCCAGGTGGTCCGTGATGGCCCGCTCGTGGTGGCTCACCGACGGGATGTCGACGAGGCCGGCGGTGAGGGCGAGGAGGTCGGTCACCCCGGCGCGTGGCGGGGGCTCGGGAACGGCCGCCCCCTCACGCCCCGGTGACCCCGTGCTGGCGTAGCACGTTCTCGAGCTGGGCCTTGTCGTGGCGCTCGCCCTCGGCGAGGCGCTTCACCACCAGGGCGCAGGGGAGCCCGAACTCGCCGCCGGCGAAGGCCCGGGGCCGGGTGGCCATGACGGCCACCGACCAGGGCGGGATCACGCCCCGGCCGAGGGACTCCCCCGTCTGGGCGTCGATCACCGGGATCGAGGACGACAGGATGAGCCCGGCGCCCAGCACCGCACCGCGCCCGACCCGGGCGCCCTCGACCACCATGCACCGGCTGCCCACCAGGGCGTCGTCACCCACGATCACGGGCGCAGCCTGGGGCGGCTCGAGCACGCCGCCGATGCCGACCCCGCCCGAGAGGTGGACGTTGGCGCCGACCTGGGCGCAGGACCCCACGGTGGCCCAGGTGTCGACCATCGTGTTGGCCCCGACCCGGGCACCGATGTTCACGTAGCTCGGCATCAGCACGACGCCCCGCTCGAGGAACGAGCCGCGGCGGGCCGAGGCCCCGGGCACGGCCCGCACCCCCGCGGCGGCGAACCCCTTCTTGAGCGGGATGCGGTCGGCGTACTCGAAGGGGCCGAGCTCGATCGTCTGCATGGCCGAGAGCCGGAACAGCAGGAGGATCGCCTGCTTCAGCCAGGCGTTGACGACGACCTCGCCGGTGGCCTCGTCGACCTCGGCGGTGCGCGCCTCGCCGTTGTCGAGGAGGTCGATGGCCAGGTCGACGACGGCCCGGGCGTCGCCGTCGTCGGGGCTCAGCTCGGCCCGCCGCTCCCAGAGGTCTTCGATCTCGGACCGCAGGTCGGCCAACGCTTCCTCCCGTGCGGGGCTGCGCCCGTCTCGGCAGGGGAGCGTACCGGAGGTGCCAACGGACGCCGCCCCCGCGGAGGCGGCCGCGGGCGGCGCTGCCGTAGGAACCGGCACCGGGGGTACCGGCCTCCCGACGCCACCGTCGCCGGAACCGGCCTGGAGCAGCGGTACCGTCGGACGTGATGGCAACGCCTGGGCGGGGAACGCTGGGCCCCGCTCGGCGGCTGCTCCTCTCCCGGGCCAAGCTGACCGCCCTCGTGCGGGCCCACTGGGGGGTCGATGCCTTCGACGGCGACCCTCGCCCGGCCGTGAGCGGCCTCGTGGCCAGGCGCGGTGAGCAGGGCTGGATGCTGGTCGAGGAGGAGGCCGGCCGGGCCCTGGGCCGGGGGCTCCTCTGGGCACTGCGGTCGGGCGTCCGCGAGCTGCACTACCTGTTCCCGGCCGACGAGGAGGCCGCCTCGGCGGCCGCCCGGCGCGGCCGCCTCTTCCGCACCCGCGTCGCCGTGTGGCGGACCGAGGGCGCCGAGCTCTCTGCGGTCCCGGCCGAGGCGCTGCCGCCCGAGCCGGCGCTCGACGCCCGCGCCCAGCCCTACCTCGAGCGGCTGGTCGCGGCCGGCGCCGAGCCCGCGGTCGAGTGGGGGACCCTCTACGGCGACGTCTGGGGCCTCGAGGTGGCCCGTGTCGAGCGCGAGGACGGCTACCTCTGGTTGGGCGTAGGCGTGACCAAGGAGGACCGCCTGACCCGCCGCCTGATGGAGGGCGACGACCCCGGCGCCGACGCCGTCCGCTCCGTCGTGCAGCAGGTGCGGGAGACGAGAGCGCACGACTACCTCGTCCATCCCCTCAACCAACTGGCCCGGGAGCGCTGGCTGCGCGCCTGGCTGCTGCAGCGGCCGGCCGAGGTCGGCGCCGCCCACCTGGAGCCGGTCTCGCCGCCCGCCCCTCGTGCCGACGACGTCCGCGTCCGGGTCCCCGCCGCGGCCGCCGGCGCCGGGCCGGACGGGGCGCCGATGCTGCTCGTGTGCTCGGTCGGCTTCGACAGCGAGGCGGTCCCGATCGCGCTGGAGCTGGCCGACGCCATCCGCACGCGCACCGGACAGGCCATTCGCCCGGTGGTCGCCGTCCCCGCCCGTGACGACCATCCCATGCTGCGCCTGGCCGCCCACGACGCCGCGCTGCCCGTGGGGCTGGCCACCGTCCCCGACGACTGGCCCGAGCGCTTCCGCGCCGAAGCGGCGGGCTCCGGCAGGTAGCGCCTCAGTGGGCCGGAGTCGGCCTGCCGAGCATGTGAAGGCGGACGACGTTCCCGGTGGGGAACGTCCGGATCTGCACGAGATCGCAGAGCTGGTTCGCCAGCCACACGCCCCTGCCCCCCGTCCGGCGGAGGCCGGGGCGCTCCCGGCCCACCAGGGGCTCGTCGATGCGACCGGCGTCGGTCACCTCGCACACCGCGGCGTCACCCTCCCACCAGCCCTTCACCGTGCCGGAGCCGCCGGCGTGGCGCACGCTGTTGGTGGCCACCTCGTGCACGGCCAGCACGAAGTCGTCGAGGCGGCCTCCGCCGATGCCACCGCGGCGGGCGATCTCGGCCGCGAAGCCGCGGACCGAGGCGAGGTCGCCGTGCTCGAAGGGCAGCGCATCGGCGCCGACGGGGGCGTCGGGCAGCGGCACGTCGAAGGGCCGGGCCATGGCGTCGACGTCGCGCACCACGGGGCTGGAGGAACGCTGCCCGCCGGCCGACACCAACGGGTGGCTCCGCCGGGCCTCCTCGATCACCGAGGCGTCGAGGGCGCTGACGTCGTAGGGGCACAGGAGGCGCCAGCTCCCGGAGCCCGCGAACGCCACGTTCAGCAGCGACTCGTGGCGCTGGCACTCGACGAGCTCGGCGGGCGTGCGGCCCGCCCAGATGGGCTCGCCGATTCCCCGCACCGGCCGGCGCCCACTCCCGTTGGCGGCGAGGAAGTCCTGCCAGGCGGGGATGATCCGCGCCGGGTTGGTGCCCACCTCGGCCATGTCGGCGAAGGTCACGCGCCGGGCGTCGTCGCCCAGCCCGTCCTGGAGGGCGCGGAGTCGTGGTCGAGGGACGACGACGAGCACGGGCTCGCCCCCCGCCAGTCCCTCGCGGACGAACGGCACCGTCTGGGCCACGAAACCCTCGGTCCCCGCGTAGAACAGCGCCTCGTGCTCGAACGCCTCCTCCCGGGTGCCGCGGGGCGCGGCGAGAAGCGTCATCCGCGGACTGCCCCCACAGACAGCGCGCGTCCAGCGACCCCCAGGCGACGCACCGCGCGATTCTAGGCCTTCGTGGCCTTCGTCGAGCAAAGGTTCAAGCTCGGCCGCCCTTCGCGCTGTTCCCGCCGCCCGGGTCGACGGAGCGGCGGATGGCGGCGTGGAGGGACTGGGGCGTGAGCGCGCCGCGGTAGGTCCCGCCGTCGACCACCGCCAGCCAGCCGTCGTCGCCCAGGAGGAGGGCGGCGAGGGCGTCCTTCAGGGTGGCGTCGGCAGGGACGGCGGCCACGGGCTGGAGGCGGTCGGCGAGCGCCCCCTCCCCTTCCGTCCGGGCCCGCGGAACCGCCCCCGCGAGGCGGCCGTCGTCGTCGACGGCCACGGCCCAGCCCACGCCGGCCTCGTCCAGGGCCCGGCGAGCGGCGGCCAGCGGCGCGGCGGGCGGGAGCACCGGAAGGGTGTCGAGTGCGGCCCCGTCGATCGCGGTCACCGAGAGGCGCTTGAGCCCCCGGTCGGCGCCGACGAACTCGGCCACGAACGGAGACGCCGGCCGCCCCAGCACGTCGGCGGGCGGCGCGTACTGCTCGAGCACCCCCCCTTCCCGCAGGATGGCGATCCGGTCCCCGAGGCGCACGGCCTCGTCGATGTCGTGGGGGACGAACACGACCGGCTTCTGGACCTCGCCCTGCAGGCGCAGGAATTCCTGCTGCAGGCGGTCGCGGTTGATGGGGTCGATGGCCCCGAAGGGCTCGTCCATCAGCAGCACCGGCGGGTCCACGCCGAGGGCCCGGGCCACGCCGACCCGTTGGCGCTGGCCACCCGAGAGCTGGTTGGGGTACCGGTCGCGGAAGCGGGCGGGCTCGAGACCGACGAGGTCGAGGCGCTCGTCGACCCGGCGCCGGGCCCGCTGGCGGTCCCAGCCCAGGAGCCGAGGAACGGTCGCCACGTTGTCGGCGACCGTCTGGTGGGGAAAGAGGCCCACCTGCTGGATGACGTAGCCGATGCGGCGGCGCAGGGCGACGGGGTCGACCCGGGTGACGTCGTCCCCGTCGATGAAGATGCGCCCGCTGGTCGGCTCCACCAGGCGGTTGATCATCTTGAGGGTCGTCGTCTTGCCGCACCCCGAGGGCCCGACGAGGATGCAGACCTCGCCGGCGGGGACCTCGAGGTCCAGGGCGTCGACCGCGACCTGGCCGTTGGCGAAGCGCTTGGTGATGGACTCGAGGCGAATCATCGTCGGGGGCCGGGAACGCGGGCGCCGATAGTCTGCCCGAGTGCTGGCCATCGGGGGGCTGAGCGGCGGTGCCGTCCTCGCCGCCGACGACCCCTGGGTGCGTTGGGACTGGGTCTCCCGGCACACCGACACGATCGCCGCCGCCGCCCGCCAGCACGTCGAGCTCACCGCCATCGCCATCGCGATCGGCCTCGTGCTCTCGTTCCCGCTCGCCCTCGCCGCCCGGCGCTGGCGGTGGACGCAGACGCCGATCCTCTCGGCCACCGGGATCGTCTACACGATCCCCTCGCTCGCCCTCTTCGCCTTACTCGTGCCCTGGACAGGGCTCTCCCGCACGACCTCGGAGATCGGCCTGGTCGGCTACACGCTCCTGATCCTGATCCGCAACATCGTCGCCGGGCTCGACGCCGTGCCCGAGGAGGTCCGGGAGGCGGCCGAGGGCATGGGGTTCACCCGCCGCCGCCAGCTCCTCCGCATCGAGCTGCCCCTGGCGCTCCCCGCGATCCTCGCCGGGGTCCGCATCGCCACCGTGACCACGGTCGGGCTGGTGACGGTGACCGCCCTCATCGGCCAGGGGGGCCTGGGCCAGCTGATCCTCGAGGGGCTGACACGCGACTTCCGGACCCCGCTGGTCGTGGGCTCGGTGCTGTCCGTCGCCCTCGCCGCCCTGGCCGACCTGGGGCTGGCGGGCGTCGAGCGCCTGGCCACCCCGTGGGCGACCGCTCAGCGAACAGATCGTCCGCGACGCGGCCGAACCGCCGAGCCATCCGGCTCGGCCGGGTCCGAGCGCGGTCGCCGGGCCGGCACGGGGGGGACGTGATGGAGTTCCTCGGCGACGTCGTCGACTGGTTCACCGCCGCCGAGCACTGGCGGGGGACCAACGGCATCCCCCACCGCACGTTCGAGCACGTCGTCATGTCGGCCGCCGCGGTGGCGGTGGCCGCCGGGGTGGCCCTGCCCGTGGGGCTGCTCCTCGGGCACCTCAACAGGGGCGGCGCGGTGGCGATCAACGTGGCCAACGTGGGCCGGGCCGTCCCGTCGTTCGCCATCCTCGTGCTGGCCACCGAGCTGGTGGGGATCGGGGCCACCCCGGCGTTCTGCGCCCTGGTGGCCCTGGCCGTCCCCCCCATGGTCACCAACGCGTTCGTCGGCGTGCGGGAGGTCGACCGGGACGTGCGCGAGTCGGCGCGGGGGATGGGGATGACGGGGCGTCAGGTCCTCACGCGCGTCGAGCTCCCGATGGCCCTGCCCCTCGTGATGGCCGGTCTGCGTACGGCCGCGGTGCAGGTGGTGGCCACGGCCACGCTCGCCGCCCTGGTGGCCTGGGGCGGGCTGGGCCGCTACATCGTCGACGGCCTGGCCCAGCAGGACTACGTCCAGCTCTTCGCCGGGGCCGTGCTGGTTGCCGCCGTTTCGGTGCTGACCGAGGTCGTGCTCGGCGGTCTCCAGCGCCTGATCGTGCCGGTCGGCCTCCGCAGCCGGCATCCGGACAAGAATGAGCTGTTCGTCGGGAGTGCGCCCGCCACCTAGGCGGCAGAAACAGGAGGAAGCATGCGATCTCGCCGCAGGTACGCCGTCGTCGCCCTCGTCCTCGGGCGGGCCCTGGTCGCCCGCGGATGCGGCGCCGACGACGA
>DASZOE010000154.1:0-6101 GCA_035550945.1 Acidimicrobiales bacterium | reverse complement strand
GGCGGCGCAGAGCGCCGCCAACAAGGGCCGCAGGCGTCGAACCCCCCGAGCCTGCTTCACCACGTCGCCTCCCCCGCCAGCATGCCCGCACCCGTCGTGCAGGCCGCCCCTGCGGCGGGCGAAGCGTAGCGTGCGCCGGGCGGGAAGGCGGGGTGGCGGTCAGTACCGCCAGGTCTCGGTGCCCGCGGCCCGGGACAGCTCCGTCCCGCAGCACAGGCACTTCGCCACCTCGACCCGCTCGCCGGGCCACTCGTCGTCGGCCGCCTCGGGCCGGGTGGAGACCTCGCCGGGGCGGATCTCGGAGCCGCACCGGGGGCAGGCCGAAGTCACGGCCCGAACCTAGGCCCCGAGGCCCCCTCGGCCCGGCCCGGGCGGCGGGTCTCCCGGTGGGCCCAGCATGATCGGTGCCAGTGGCGGCGGAGGTCGGGCGCGTCCCGGGGCACCACGACCACGTGCCCCAGCCCGACGGCGATCGCCTGGTTGCAGCCCGGGCAGAGGTAGGCCTTGCGGGCCTGGTAGGGCTGCACCTGGCGGACCTCGAGGTCCTCGGCGGCGGGTCGGGCCATGGCGACCAGTATCGCTCCCCGCTCCCGGGCGCCCGTACGCTGGTGCCGACGAGAACGGGAGGGGTCATGGCCACCGACGACCAGACCGGAACCGACGCCGCGCAGCTCTCGACGTGGGTGCGGGAGGAGCTGGGGCTCGATCCCGCGTCCACGGTGGAGGTGGGCGAGAAGCCCGGCACCGACCCGCGATGCTCGCCGGTCGTCACCGAGGTGGCCATCTCCAGCCCCGGTGAGTCGTCCTACTCCTTCCACATCGAGCGCCGGCTCCAGGAGGTCACCCGGATGGACGTGGTCGCCGCCCTGGCCTTCGGCGGCGGGCACTAGAGCTTCTTTCGCGGCACGCGCCGACACGGGAAGTGGTGGCGGCGCGCCCCGAAGGCCTCCACGCGGATCCCGCCGCCGCCCCCGAGCGGGCGTGAAGCGGCCGCCCGGACCCAGCTACTCGGGCGGCGGAGGCTCCCGGGGGACGGGAGCCGCCAGTGCGTGGAACCCGCCGTCGACGTGCACGAGCTCCCCGGTGGTGGCGGGGAACCAGTCCGACAGCAGGGCGATGCAGGCCCGGGCGACCGGCGTGGCGTCGCGGGTGTCCCACCCGAGCGGCGCCCGCCCCTCCCAGGTCTCCTCGATCTGGTCGAAGCCGGCGATGCCCCGTGCCGCCACCGTGCGCAGGGGCCCGGCCGACACGAGGTTCACCCGGATGTGGTGACGTCCGAGGTCACGGGCGAGGTAGCGCGCCGTCGACTCGAGGGCGGCCTTGGCCACCCCCATCCAGTCGTAGGACGGCCAGGCCTGACGGGCGTCGAAGTCGAGGGCGACGATGGAGCCGCCGCCGAACTCCATGAGGGGCAGGACGGCCCCGGCCAGCGCCTTGAGCGAGTAGGTGGAGACCTTGAAAGTGGTGGCCACGTCGTCCCAGCCGGCCCGGAGGAAGTCGCCGCCGAGGCAGGCCTCGGGCGCGAAGGCGACGGCGTGCAGGACCCCGTCGACCCTCCCCCACCGGCCCCGTAGGTCCTCGGTCAGGGCCCGCAGGTGGTCGTCGTCGGTGACGTCCAGCTCGACGATGGGCGGCTCGACGGGCAGCCGGCGAGCCGACCGCTCGGTGAGGCGCATGGCCCGCCCGAAGGAGGTGAGCACGACCTCCGCGCCCTGCTCCTGGGCCAGGCGGGCGACCGAGAAGGCGATGGAGGTCTCGGCCAGTACGCCGGTGACGAGGATGCGCTTCCCGTCGAGCAGTCCCGTGTTGGCGCTCATAGAGGCGTGTTGGTGTGGCGGACGGGGCGGGGCCGCACGGCGCGCTTTGTCCACAGGGCGGCGAGGCCCTGGACCAGCACCCGGCGGGTGTCGAGGGGGTCGATGACGGCGTCGACGTACCCCCGCTCGGCGGCCACGGTGGGCGTGCAGTGGCGCTCGGCGTACTCGGTCTCGAGGTCGGCCCGCCGCCGCTCCCGCTCGTCCTCGTCGTCGATCTCGGCCAGCCGCCGGCCGTGGAGGACGGCCACCGCGCCCGGTGCCCCCATTACCGCGATCTCCGCGGCCGGCCAGGACACGCAAAGGTCGTTCCCGAGCCCCCGGGAGTCCATCACGATGTAGGCCCCGCCGTAGGCCTTTCGCACCACCACGCACAGGCGGGGCACGGTGGCCGCCGCGTAGGCGTGCACGAGCTCGGCCCCGTGGCGGATCATCCCCCGCCACTCGATCTCCCGACCGGGCTGGAAGCCGGGGCTGTCCACGAACGTGACGAGGGGCAGGCCGAAGGCGTCGCAGGCCTGGACGAAGCGGGCCGCCTTCTTGGACGCCTCGATGTCGAGGGTGCCCGCCTTCTGCGAGGGCTGGTTGGCGATCACGCCGACGGGCACGCCTCCGAGCCGGGCGTAGCCGGTGACCACGTTGGGGGCGGCGTTGGCCCGGACCTCGAGGAACGACTCGTGGTCGCACACGTCGGTGACGACGACCCGCATGTCGTAGGACGCCGTGGCCCGGGACGGGACGACCTCGGCCGCGGCCCGGCAGGGACGGTCGGCCGGGTCGGTGGAGTGGGCCACCGGGGCCTCCTCCAGGTAGTTGGCGGGCAGGAAGGAGAGGAGGTCGGCGACCACCCAGCGGGCCTCCTCCTCGTCGGGGACGACCACGGTGGCAACGCCGGTGCTGGCCCCGTGGACGGCCGCGCCCCCCAGCGCCTCCCGGGTGGTGGTGGCTCCTGTGAACTCGGCGACCGCCTGAGGCCCGGACACGTAGGCGTAGGCGTCGGCGGTCATGACCACGTGGTCGGCCATGCCCAGGAGGAGGGCGGGCCCGGACACGCAGGGCCCCACCACGATGAGGACGACCGGAACCGCGCCCGACGCCCGGCTCAGGGCCGCAGCGACCCGGCCCCAGGCGTGCAGGGAGGGCAGGCCCTCGGACACGTCGGCGCCCGAGGTGGAGAGCTCGCCGACGACGGGGATGCCTAGCTCGAGGGCGAGCCGGACGACCCGCTCGACGACCTCCCCCTCGACCGGTCCGATGGCGCCCCGGTGCTTGCCCCCCGACAGGGTGAACCACGCCACCCGGCGGCCGTCGAGCTCGGTGAGCCAGGCGTCGACGGCGCCGCCCCGGCCGGCCGCGACCGGCACGGTCGCCGCCGTTCCGGCAAACGGCGGCGCGTCGCTCAACTGTCCCCGGCGGGGGCCAGCACCAGGCTGGCGTTGTGGCCGCCGAACCCGAAGGAGTTGGAGACCACGGGAGCGGGCTGCACGTCGCGGGGCGACCCGGCCACGACGTCGATGGCCATGTCGGGGTCGCTGCGCTCGTGGTTGGCGGTGGGCGGGACGACGCCCTCGCGGATGGCGAGGAAGGAGGCCACCGTCTCGACCGCGCCGGCCGCACCGATGAGGTGGCCGATCGACCCCTTGACCGAGGTGACCGGGGGGCCGCCCTCGCCGAAGACCTTGGCGATGGCCTCGGCCTCGGCGGCGTCGTTGAGCTCGGTGCTCGTGCCGTGGGCGTTCACGTGGCCCACGGCCGAGGGCTCGAGGCCGGCGTCGGCCAGAGCCAGCTGCATGCAGGCGGCCGCGCCCACCCCCCCGGGCGAGGGGGCGGTGACGTGGTAGGCATCGGCGTTGCGGCCGTAGCCCACGATCTCGCCGTAGATGCGGGCGCCCCGGCTCTCGGCCCGGTCCCAGCGCTCGAGCACGAGGCAGCCCGCGCCCTCGCCGATCACGAACCCGTCACGCTCGGGGTCGAAGGGCCGGGAGGCCCGCTGGGGGTCGTCGCTGCGGGTGGACAGGGCTCCCATGCGGGCGAAGGACGCCAGGGCGATGGGGGTGACGCAGGCCTCGCTGCCGCCGGCCAGCATGACGTCGGCGCTGCCGTCGCGCACCAGGCGGGCCGCCTCGCCGACGGCGTGGGCCCCGGCCGTGCAAGCGGTGGCGATGCAGAAGTTGGGCCCCGTCCACCCCAGCTTCATGGCCACGAGGGCGGGCGTGGCGTTGGCCATCATCATCGGGACCAGGAACGGGGAGACCCGGGAAGGCCCCTTGCTGAACAGCTCCTGCTCCTGCTCCTCCTGGGTGATGAGCCCGCCCACGCCCGTGCCGATGACCACGCCGCAGCGGGCCGGGTCGGCGCCCGGGTCGCCGGCGTCGGACAAGGCGTCGGCCGCGGCCGCGAACCCGACCTGCGCCACCCGGTCGGTGCGGCGGGCCTCCTTGTAGCCCAGGTAGGGCTCGGGGTCGAAGTCGGGGATCTCGCAGGCGAAGCCCACCGGGAGGGCGGAGGCGTCGATGCGGCGTATGGGGCCGGCGCAGGAACGGCCGGCCAGAAGCGTCGCCCAGAAGCTCTCCAGGTCGCACCCGGCGGGGGACTTGACCCCCATGCCCGTGACCGCCACCCGGTGGCGGTCGGGCTGGGTCATCCGCTCGTCCCCGACTCGGCCCGTGCCCCGACCGTGTCCAGCACCAGGGTGGCGGCCTCGCCCACCGTGCCGATGCCCTCGAGCTTCTGCTCGGGGATCGAGATGTCGAAGCGCTCCTCGATGGCCATCACGAACTCGACGAGGTCGAGGCTGTCGGCGTCGAGATCGTCCTTGAAGCTCGCGTCCTCGGTGACCAGGTCACGCTCGACGCCGAGCACGTCCACGGCGACCTCGGCGAGCTGGGCGACGACTTCCTGGCGGTCCATGGTCTCTCAAATCCTCCTGTTGTGGGGGCCCTCAGTGGCCCATCCCGAGGCCACCGTCGACGGGGACGACCGCCCCGGTCACGTAGGCCGCTGCGTCGGAGCAGAGGAACGCGACCACGGCCGCTACCTCCTCGGGCGTGCCGAAGCGCGCCAACGGTACCTGCCCCGTCATCTCCTGGCGACGCTCCTCGCTGAGGGCGTCGGTCATGCTCGTGCTGATCGGGCCGGGGGCAACGACGTTGGCGGTGATGCCCCGACTGGCGAGCTCCCGGGCGAGGGCCCGGGTGAGACCCACGAGGCCGGCCTTCGCCGCAGCGTAGTTCGCCTGGCCGGGCGAGCCCGAGAGGGCGACCACCGAGCTCATCGAGACGATGCGCCCGAAGCGGGCCCGCACCATCCCCCGGGCCGCCCGGCGCATGGCGTAGAACGCGCCGTCGAGGTCCGTGCGCAGGACCTCGGCCCACTGCTCGTCGCCCATGCGCAGGAACAGGCCGTCGCGGTTGATGCCGGCGTTGACCACGAGGATCTCGACCCGCCCGAAGGCGGCTTCCACCTCCTCGAAGGCGGCGTCCACGGCCGCGGGGTCGGTGACGTCGGCCCCGACGGCGACGGCCTCGCCCCCGACCTTCTCGACCACGGCGCAGGTCTCGGCCGCCCCGTCCTCGTCGTGGCCGTACCCGACCCCCACCCGGTGGCCGTCGGCGGCCCGGGCGACCGCGCACGCCCGGCCGATCCCCCGCGATGCCCCGGTGACGAAGGCGACGCGTCCCATCACGAGCAGGCGACCGGAGCCGGGAGCGAGGCGAGCAGGGGCGGGGTCACCAGCGGACGAGCGCGCTGGCCCACGACATGCCGGCTCCGAAGCCGGAGAGCAGGACCAGGTCGCCCCTCTTCAGCCGGCCACCGTCGGCGGCCTCGGCGAGGGCGATCGGGATGGACGCGGCCGAGGTGTTCCCGTACCGGTCGATGTTCACGAACGTGCGCCCGCCGGGGATGCCCAGCCGGCTGGCGGCGGCGTCGATGATGCGGACGTTGGCCTGGTGGGGGACGAAGAGGTCGACGTCGGCGGCGGTGACCCCGGCCTGCTCCATGGTGGCGGCGGCCGAGTCGACGATCGCCCGCACCGCCCGCCGGAAGACCTCCTGGCCCTCCATCTTCAGCCAGTGCTGGCCGCCGGCGACGGTTTCGATGGTGGTCGGCAGGCGGCTCCCGCCCGCGGGCACGGCCAGGAGCGAGGCCGCCGAGCCGTCGCAGCCCAGGTCCCACGCCAGGAGGCCGGCGGTGGCCCCCCCCGGGGCCGAGCCCGGGAGGCGGGGCCCGTTCACCTGGGGAGCCGGCTCGCCCGGGACCAGGACGACGGCGCCGGCGCCGTCGTCC
>DASZOE010000153.1:0-5460 GCA_035550945.1 Acidimicrobiales bacterium | reverse complement strand
ACTTCCGCCACATCGTCGACGGGAGCGATCTCACCGATCCGGTCCTGCGCGCCCTGCGGCCCCACGTGGGCGACGACGCCTGGTGCTTCGACATCGGCGCCAACATCGGGCTGTACTGCCTCGGCCTGGCCACGCTGGCGCCCCGCGGACGGGTCTTCGCCTTCGAGCCCTCGCCCGGCTCGCTCGGGTTCCTTCGCGCCAACGTCCAGCAGAACGGAGCCGACAACGTCGAGGTCGTCGCCCGCGCCCTGGCCGACCACGAGGGCACCATCGCCTTCCACGACGTCCCCTTCTTCAGCGCCGGCAGCTTCACGACCGACGAGGGGAGCTGGCTGGGCAGCGACGCCGTGGGCTCGACCCTCGTCGAGGTCGGCTGCACGACCCTGGATGCCTTCGTCGAGAGCCGGTCGGTGGAGCGCGTCGACGTGCTGAAGATCGACGTCGAGGGGGCCGAGGTGGCCGTGCTCGACGGCGGTGCCCGGACGCTCGCCGCCCACCGGCCGACCGTCGTGATGGAGTTCAACAGCTTCGCCTTCACCCTGCATGCGGGGACGCTCCCCCAGGCCGCCCTCACGAAGGTCCTGGAGACGTTCCCCCACGTGTTCGTGATCGACCGGGCCGACGGCTCCCTGGCCCGGCTGGCGACGCCCACCGAGGCCTACCAGTTCCTTTACGTGAACGGCATCCACGGCCCCACCGACAATCTCCTCTGCTCGTTCACCGATCTCGACGTGGAGCGCCGCTTCGCGCTGCCGGACGCGCTGGCGGGGACGGCGACCCCGGACTCCGTCGCCGCGGCGCGGGAGCTCGAGGCCATGCGCCGGACCGTCTCCTGGCGCGTCACCGCGCCGTTGCGGGCCGTGCGCGCCGGCCTCGACCGGGTGCCGGCGATGGGCCGCTGGCTGGCTCGGGAGAGATGACCGCGAGGGGTCGACTGGTAGTCTGCGGCCCGTGGGGATCCCGACCGTAGGAACCGCCCCACCTCCGCGGGCGCGGCCGCCGGCCCGCCGGCGGCTCGAACGTCGAGAGCGGGTCCAGGCCCGTGAGCTCACCGCCAACCTGGTCCGCCGCGACCTCAAGGTCCGCCATCGGGGCACGTTCCTCGGCATGCTGTGGTCGCTCGCCAACCCCTTGCTCGTGGTCGGGCTCTTCTACCTGATCTTCCGCTTCGTCCTCCGCCAGCAGACCGCTCCCGACCTCCCCCGCCCCGACGGGAACGACGTGCCCTTCGCCGTGTACTTCTTCTGCGGGCTCATCCTCTGGAACCTGTTCTCGAACTCGGCGGCCAACGGCACGAACAGCGTCGTCGGCTCGGGCTACCTGCTGCGGAAGGTGTACTTCCCGCGCCAGATCCTCCCGCTGAGCTCGGTGCTCTCGGCCCTGGTCGAGTTCGGGTTCGAGCTGCTCGTGCTGCTCGCCGTCATCGTCGTGTTCGTCGGCCCGCCCGACCTCCACCTTCTGTGGGTGCCGCCGATCGTCGGCGTGGTGGCCCTGCTGTCCTACGGGGTCGCCCTCCTGCTCTCGGCCGTCACCGTCTTCCTGCGTGACGTCGCCCACTTCATCGGGCTGCTCCTCCAGCTGGGCTTCTGGGCCACGCCGATCCTCTACTCGCTGCAGTTCGTCGCCGACCACGAGGCCGTCCTGCGCCTGCTGAAGCTCAACCCCATGACCGGGCCGGTCGTGTCGTTCCGCAACGTCGTCCTGCTCAACCACGGCCCCGACCTGGGCCTGCTCGCGTACAGCCTGGGCGTGGCCCTGGTGGTGCTGGCCGTGGGCGGCCTGGCCTTCCGGCGGTGGGAGCGGCTCTTCGCGGAGATCGTGTGATGGCCGGCGACCTTGCCATCGCGGTGGGGGGCCTCTGGAAGAGCTACCGCAAGTACGAGCAGCGCTCGCACACCCTCAAGGAGCGCGTCCTCCGCCGCGCCCATCGCTACGAGGAGTTCTGGGCGCTGCGGGAGGTCGACCTCGAGGTGCCGGCGGGGACGGCGCTCGGCATCATCGGCGCCAACGGCTCGGGCAAGTCCACCCTGCTCAAGACGATGGCCGGCATCCTCACGCCCGACCGGGGGTCGGTCGAGGTCGAGGGCGCGATGTCCTCGCTGCTCGAGCTGGGCACGGGGTTCCACCCCGAGCTCACCGGGCGGGAGAACGTCTACCTGGGTGGCTCGCTCCTGGGCATGCGCCGCCACGAGGTCGCGGCCCGCTACGACGAGATCGTCGACTTCGCGGGCATCGAGCCGTTCATGGACGTGGCCGTCAAGAACTACTCGAGCGGCATGTACGCCCGCCTGGCCTTCGCCTTGGCCGTCAGCGTCGACCCTGAGATCCTCGTGGTCGACGAGGTGCTCTCGGTGGGCGACGAGGCCTTCCAGATGCGCTGCTTCGAGCGCATCGCCCAGCTGCGGACCGGCGGCCGCACCATCGTCCTCGTGTCGCACAGCCTCGACACCATCCGGAGCCTGTGCACGAGCGCCGTGTGGCTGGACGGCGGCACGGTGCGGGAGAGGGGCCGCGCCCACGACGTGGTCGCCGCCTACCTCGGCGAGGTCCACGCCACCGCGAGCCACGACATCGACCAGTCCCCCGACAGACGGGGGAACCGCTGGGGCAGCGGCGAGGTCGAGATCACCGACGTCGCCTTCGTCGACGGCGAGGGCGCGGCCGTCGGCGCCTTCCGTACCGGCGAGCCCATGACGGTGCGCCTCCACTACCGGGCCACCGAGGCCCGCGACGACGTCGTGTGCGGGGTGGCCGTCCACCGGGCCGACACCCTCGTGCACCTCTTCGGCGAGAACACCCGGGGAGCGGGGGTGCCCCTCCGGTTGGCGGGGGAGGGCACCATCGAGGTGCTGATCCCGTCCCTCCCGTTCCTCAAGGGGGCCTACGTCGTCACCGTCGCCCTGCACGACGCGACCATGGCCCGGGTGTTCGACTGGCACGAGCGCCGGTACTCGTTCCTCGTGTTCGAGAACCCGGACCTCCCCACCCAGGTGGGCTCGGTCCACGTCCCCCTCACGTGGAGGGTGTCGGCCTCCACCATGGCCGTCTGATGGCCGGGGGGCCCGGGCGTCCCTCGGCCATCGACCGCCTGCGCCGCCCGGCCAGCATCCGCACCCAGTTCGAGGCCGGCTCCGACCGCCCTGTGGTCGGCGCCGCCGTCCGCCTGGCCAAGCGCATGGTGCGGCGCACCGTGCGGTGGTACGTCGATCCCGTCGTCGAGCAGCAGACCCGGCTCAACCACGCCCTCCTCGACCTGGTCGAGGACCTGAGCCGCGACGTCGACCGGCGCCTGGTCGAGGACGCCAACGGCGTGAAGCGCCGGATCGCCGACAACGAGGTCCGGCTCGACCGGCTGCGCGCCGACCTCGACGCCCTCGACGCGGCCGTGGGGGGCATCGGCGACGGCGCGGAGCCGGGGCCGGCGAGCCGGGCGGCCGAGGGCGCGGGCTCCTTGCGGCCGTCGACCCGGCTGAGCCTGGCCTACAAGGCGTTCGAGGACCGTCACCGCGGCGGCGGCGAGGACATCCGCGCCCTGCTCCGCCGCTACGTCCCGTGGTTCGAGGGCTGTCAGCGGGTGCTCGACGTGGGCTGCGGGCGGGGCGAGTTCCTGACGCTGCTCCGCGAGGAGGGCATCCCGGCCTACGGCGTGGACGTCGACGAGGGGATGGTCGAGGCCTGCCGGGAGCAGGGCCTCGAGGTCGTGGGCGACGACGCCCTCCACCACCTCGCCGGCCTGGAGGCGGGCGCCGTCGACGGCGTCTTCTCCAGCCAGGTCGTCGAGCACCTCTCGACGCCCGAGCTCATGTCCCTGCTCGACGCCGCCTACCGCAAGCTCGACCGGGGCGGTGTGCTCGTCGTGGAGACGCCCAACCCCGAGTCGCTGTTCGTGTTCAGCTCGTTCTTCTACGTGGACCTCACCCACGTGCGGCCGATCCACCCCGAGGCCATGGCCTGGGCCCTCGAGACGACGGGCTTCGTGGACGTGCACATCGAGCGGGTGCTCCCCGTGCCCGACGAGGCCCGCCTGCAGCCCGTGCCCGACGAGCTGCGCGACGAGGGCCCGTGGGCGGCCATGGCGACGAACGTGGAGCGGTTGAACGCCCTGCTGTACGGGCCGCAGCACTTCGCGGCCGTGGCCCGCAAGCCCGGCCGCCGGGGAGAGGACGCCGACGACGATTAGGGGCTGCGCAGCCAGGGGTCCTTCAGGTCGATGTAGGTGAGGTCCTCCATGAGGGACATGAACTCCTGGAAGTCGTCGCCGCCGCTGGGCATGCTCGACTCGCCCTTGCGGGCCTCGGCCTCGCTCGTGAAGTAGATGGCCTGGGTGAAGAAGTCGCCGTCCCACGCCCGCACGCTGCCGATGATGTCGGGCCGCAGCTCGGCCAGCTTCGGCATGAACTCCTCCTCGAGCTCACGCAGGCGGTTCTTGTCGCGCGCCCGACCCTGCATCACCTGGACGAAGCCGGCCTCGTCGGAGCCGCCGGCGTGGCTCGTCTCGACCTCCGCGCAGTCGCGGAAGGTCACCTCACCGTCGAACGCCCCGGACGCCTCGTTCCACCACTCCCCCTGCTCGGGACGGTCGCTGTTGGCCCGGGCCGCCTCCTCGGTCTCGAAGCGCACCAGCATGATCACCGTCCCGTCCTCGGCGACGCCCCCCGTCGCGCCGAGATAGCCGCTCGCCCCCGGGCGCAGCTCCTGCTCCCAGCGGTCGAGCTGGCGACGCACTTCTTCGGGCGAGCCGGTCTTCCCCTGCAGTACCTGGATGAACACCCCACACCTCCCGTTCGAGACCCCGGAGGCCAGGCTATGTCAGGAGTGGCCGCAGCTGACCTGCGCGATGATCACGTCCCCCAGGGCCGTGGGCCCCGAAGGCGCGCGTCAGGGCGGCCCGAGGGCGGCGCGGGCGACGGCCTCGAAGGTCCGGTCGCGGTCGCGGTCGCTGGTCCCGGGCATACGGCCGATCACCATCAGCACGTGACCGCCCCGGCGGGCCACCACGCCGCCGCCGATCACGGCCCGGTAGGCCTCGTCGCCCACCCCGGGCAGCTCCCGGCGGAGGAGGCGAGGCATGGAGCGGTAGGCCTGGAGGAGGCCGGGGTCCACCCACGCGACCTGCACCCTCGCCCCGTTCCCTCCCGTGAAGGCCGCCGACCGGGCCGATGCGGCCAGCGGGTGCGGATCCACGCCCGCGTCGACCTCGAAGGGTCGGCCGGCCGCGCCCGACACCGCGGTCGCATCCGGGAGCGGGGGCGGAGGCCCGGTGACCGGAGGGAGGGGCACCGACGGGCGGCGCGAGCCCGCGGAAGCATCCGGCGCGCCGGCCGTGCCCAGGAGGACGGCAAGGGGCGACGCGGCGTCGGCATCGGCCTCGTCGGCGGGCAGAGCCGGACGGGGGGCGGCCGGGGTCACGACCTCGAGGTTGCGCACGTGGGCCAGCCACGGGCTGACCTCGGCCCGGAC
>DASZOE010000152.1:0-4722 GCA_035550945.1 Acidimicrobiales bacterium | reverse complement strand
CTGCCCCCCCGACCGCCGCGGGATCGCGCTGTGGAATCTCGACCGGCGTCAGAGCAAGGCCGCGCACCGGCTGCTTGCCACGCTGCTGACGGTTCCCGCCTACGCCCGGGCCGTCACCATCATGGGCCTCGACGAGGTGCTCGACCGTCTGGAGGGGTACGACAGTGACCGACGCCACGGCGAGGACTACTGGCTCAGCGTCTTCGGCCCCCCTGGAGGCGAGGTGTGGGGGGTGCGGTTCGAAGGCCACCACATCTCGGTCCACGCCACGTTCTGCCGCGGCGAGGCTCGCCTCACGCCCCTCTTCCTCGGCGCTAACCCAGCGGTGGTACGCGACGGCGGCCGTGCCGCGGTCGCCCCGCTTGGTCCCGAGGAACAGCTCGGCTTCGAGCTCTTGCACACCCTGTCGGCCGGGGAGCGGGCGGCGGCCGTGGTCTCCGACCAGGCACCGGATGACATCGTCACCCGCAACCGGGCCCGCCTCGACCGTCCCCTGCCGGCCGGTGGTGTGCCGTTGAGCGGCTTGCGAAGCGGGGCCGCCGCCTGTGCCCGGGCTCTTCTCGAGGTGTACCTCGGGCGCTTCCCGGCCGGGTCGCTCCGACCCAATGCCCGAGAGGCAGCCTTCGCCTGGGCCGGAGCTCACGAACCCGGCGTCGGCCACTACTACCGAATAGCCGGGCCGCGACTGCCGACCAGCCATCCGAGGGATCGGCGAGCGCGACGACAGGACCGACCCACGGCGCGAGGGAGACTTGATCAGACCGCAAGCGCGACCACCCGATGGAGTCGATGGCCATGTCCATGTCGTGGAGACGATGAAGGCGATTGTTCAGCGCGAGTACGGGACGGAGCCGGAGGACGTCCTCCGGCTCGAGGAGGTGGACAAGCCGACCATTGGAGACGACGAGGTGCTCGTGCGAGTGCACGGGGCCAGCCTGGACCGCGGCACCTGGCACGTGATGGCCGGCCTGCCCTATCCATCCGGATCGCAGGCTTCGGGGTCCGCAAGCCGAAGTACCTCAACCCGGGGCGAAGCCTCGCCGGAACGGTCGAAGCCGTGGGCAACGATGCGACCGGCTTCGAGCCGGGTGACGAGGTGTTCGGTATCGGCGACGGGTCGTTCGCCGAGTACGCCCGAGCCCGAACGGACAAGCTGGCCCCGAAGCCGGCGAATCTCTCCTTCGACGAGGCGGCTGCCGTCCCGATCTCTGCGCTGACCGCCCTCCAGGCGGTGCGCGACCACGGCCGGGGCCAGGCCGGTCACAAGGTGCTGATCGTCGGCGCCTCGGGAGGAGTGGGCAGCTTCGCCGTGCAGATCGCGAAGGTGTTCGGGGCCGAAGTCACCGGTGTGTGCACCACCGCCAAGGTGGACATGGTCCGAGCCATCGGCGCAGACCACGTCGTCGACTACACCCGCGACGACTTCGCCCACGGTGAGCCCCATTACGACGTGATCCTCGACATCGGAGGCAACCGGCGGCTGTCCCATCTCCGGCGCGCCCTCACCCCCACGGGAAGGCTCGTCATCGTCGGCGGCGAGTCCCATGGGCGGTGGCTCGGCGGCACCGACCGTCAACTCCGGGCGCACCTGCTCTCCCTGTTCGTCACCCAGAAGCTCGGCACGTTCATCTCGTCGGAGAACGCCGACGACCTGAGAGTGCTCCGCGAGCTCATCGACTCGGGCAAGATGAAGCCTGTCATCGACCGGACCTATCCGCTCAGCGACGTGGCGACGGCCATCCGCTACCTGGTGGAAGGCCACGCCCGAGGCAAGCTCGTCATCACCGCGCAAGCCGGAGACCGTGGCTGACATCCCCGGGGCTGCGGCCCGCCCCGTGAGCTTCCCCCGTTCACGGGACGGCTTGGCTGTGGTGATCATGCCGCACCAGCGGCGGGAGTGAGGCGGGCTTCGTAGTCGAGGGGTGAGATCGCCGATGCTCGAGTGCCGACGGCGAGGGACCTTCCTACGTCGCGCCCGTCTCCCCTGCGGACGCACCGGTGGTGGCCGACGACGGAGGGAAGGTGGCGGTGCCGTCGCTGGTCGGCGGCACGTCGCCGTGCCGGTGGGCGATGTGCCATTGCCCGTCCTCGTGCCGGTAGACGTGGGTGACGCGGAGGCTGTACGTCGTCGGCTGGCCAGCGAAAGTGACGTCGTTGTGCTCATAGCCGACGGTGTAGGCCACGTCACCGCTCACACCTGCCGCGACGAGCTCGAACTCAAAGGCGACCGAGTCGGCGAACCACGACCCCACCTTCCGGATGATCGGCTCGACCTCGGACCAACTCGCGCCCGAGAGCTTGGCGCCGTAGAGCGTGACGGGGTCGTGGCGCGACCACAGGGCCAGCCACGGCTCCACATCGCCGTTGTGGAGCGCCTGTCCCGCGGCCCGCTGCTTGGGGAGCATGTCGGCGAGAAACGCATCGGCTTCGGTGGACATCTGGCGCCTCCGATACAGTTAGACTGTTGTCAACACAGTTAGGATGTACCGAATGTCGAGAACTGTCAAGAGGCCGTACGACTCGACCAGGCGCCAGGAGCAGGCGCAGGACACCCGGCGGCGCGTCATCGCCGCGGCGCGGGAACTCTTCGTGCGTCAGGGATACGGCAAGACGACCATGGTGCAGATCGCCCAGGCGGCGGGCGTCGCGGTCGAGACCATATACGGGGCGTTCCGCAACAAGGCGACCCTGCTGCGCCAGGTCTGGTACGTCGACTTCCGGGGCGACGAGGACGACGTCCCCTTGTACGACCGGCCCGAGATGCAGGCCATCCTCTCCGAACCTGATCTGGCGACCCGGATCCACAGGCACGCCGTGTTCGTCACCGCGACGAACCGGCGCATGAGCCTGCTGGTCGACATGCTCACCGGAGCCGCAGCCACCGAGCCGGCCGCCGCGGCCATGCTCGCCGAGTGGGCCGACCGCCGGATCGACGTGGCGACCAAGTACGCCCGGGCCGCCGCCGACACCGGACAACTCGCCGTCAGCACGGACCACTGCCGCGACGTGCTGTTTGCGACCATGGACGGGGCGCTGTGGCAGCGCCTCGTCGTCGAGCGCGGCTGGACCGACGCGCAGTACGCCGACTGGCTCGGCCGGCTGTGGGTCGATCTCCTCGTCGCCCGGGATCCCACCGGCGCCGAAGACGGCCCTGACCGTCGCCGAAAGGCCGCCGATGACTGAGCTGACCCCCTGATCGGCGTCGCCGGCGTCCGGGTCCCCGCCCGCTACGTCGGCGGCCTCGGGCTCTGTCAGGTGAAGGCGAAGAGCGGCGGGAGAACGGCGACGACGGTCGCTACCCAGACGGCGAAGACGGGGAGGTAGGAGGTCTGCCATCGCTCGAGGCGGTAGAAAGCGATCCGTCCCCTGAGAAAGCGCATTGAAAGCCAGGCGGTCCCGGCCAGGTTCACGAGCAGGACGAGGTTGAGGCCGAGCGCTGCCGCTCGGTTCGGCGTGAGCCCGAGATCGCCGATCCTGGCCACCATCGCGCCGAGCACCATCACGTCGAGCACGAGGGCGCTCGCGACAGCGAGCAGTTGGACGCGGTCCGTCAGCCCGGCCGGTCGGGACGGCTCCCGCGCCGACATCGCGTAGAGGACGAGCCCCAGCACGACCACCAGGAGGGCGTCGAAGACGCCGAGCAGTTCGCGGTCGAAAGCACCGGCGACCCCGGACACGGCGTAGGTGGCCGCGGCCACGGTCAGCATCCCCGCGAACAGCGGGGTGAAGAGCATGGTGAGCACCGGCGCCATGTTCTCCACCACATGCTGCTTGGACTCCACGAGCCACGCCGCCACGATCACGGCGCCGGCCGCACCCGACGGCAGCACCCACTCGACGACGCCCTCCGCGACGTCGGGCCCGATCGGCTCGAGGATCAGCCCAGTGAGCAGGAGCAGCACGCCGCCACCCAGCGCGATGAGCACGTAGTAGATGACCCACTCGCCGACGAAGCGGACGAAGTCCATGCGCCGCTCGTGCGATCGGATCGTGCCGCCCATGTACGGATAGGCGACCGCGAAGGCCAGCACGACGGGCAGATGGAGCGCGACGAGGATCTCGGTGGCCGAGCCCGCACGGTACGGGAAGAGGTTGACCACGAGCGCAACCAGCACGAACGGCGCGGCGGTTAGCATCCATCGCCGGGTGTCGAGCTGGCGTCGGCGGGCGAAGTACCCGGCGAGGAAGGGCAACACGAACAGACTGATGTTCCGCAGCAGCCATCCTGCTTCCTCTTCGGGAAACTGAGCAGCTAGGCGCGCGACCTGGGTCGCGACGGCCGCGAACAGGGCGAAGACGAGTGCCTCGAAGCACCCGCTGGACGGGCGCGCCGGCTCCTCTTCACCCCCCAGGACGAGCTGTTTCCACAGTCGACCCCTGTGCTCGCGTGCAAACTCCCGGGACAGGGTGTCGAGGTCCCCCATCCGCTTCACGGCAACGAGGAACGCCTCATCGCCTCTGAGGCCGGCCGCGTCCAGCTCGGCGATCTGGTCGCGAAGATGAGCCTCTAGCTCGTCAACGTCGCGGCCGTTGACGGCCGGGCCCTTCGCGACGTAGGTGCGCCACTCGGTGATCTGTGACTCCCCGCCGTCCATAGGGTCACGCCTCGCCGAGTGCCGTCGGGAGCCAACCGGAGCCTCGCCAGACGTCACCCAACGCACGGGCGACGGTCACCCACTGCCGTTGCTGCTCGGCGAGCGCGGCGCGCCCCTCGTCGGTGAT
>DASZOE010000151.1:0-6840 GCA_035550945.1 Acidimicrobiales bacterium | reverse complement strand
ACCGGGGCCTGCTCGGCGTCGAGGGCGACGCCGACGACGCCGAGGGCCTGGTGTTCACCGACGCCCGGGGCCGGCGCCTCACCGGCTGCGGCCGACCGGCGCCGCCCGGACCGGACCTGGCGGTGACGGCCCGGGGCCTGGGCCTGAGACCCGCCACCTACGTGCATCCCGAGGGCGGGCGCCTCGACGACTGGTGGGTGCACCTCCACGAGGTCGTGCCGCCGACCTGAGGCGCGGGCGCACCGCTGCCAGAGGCGACGTCACGACGGGTCCCGGGTAGGGGCTGAACATGACCGCTGAACTGACCTCGACGTTCCAGAGCTCGGTCGATGCCGGCACGGCTCGCCTGGAGCGGCATTGGCCTGGACTGCTGGCCACCGGCACGGTCGGCGGCATCGACGTCGGCCTCGGGGTGTTCGGCCTGTTCGTCGTCCAACACGCCACCGGCAATGGGATGTTGGGATCCCTGGCCTTCACCATCGGCTTCATCGCCTTGGCCTTGGCCAACAGTGAGCTGTTCACCGAGAACTTCCTCGTTCCGGTGGCCGCCGTGGCCGCGCGGAGGTCCACGCCCCTCGCCCTGCTGCGCCTGTGGACGGGAACGGCGGTGATGAACCTGGTCGGCGGCTGGGTGCTCATGGGAGTGATCATGGCCAGCTCCCCGGAGCTGCGGGCGACTGCGGTCGAGATCGGAAACCACCACATCGAGGTCGGCATCGGCTTCCGCTCCTTCGCGTCGGCGGTCCTGGGCGGCACCATCATCACCTTGATGACATGGATGGAGCGGGGTACCGACTCCATGCCGGCGAAGCTGGTCGCGGCCGTCGCGGCCGGCTTCCTCCTGGCTGCGGGCAAGCTTCACCACGTCATCGTCATCTCCCTCGAGGCCTTCGCTGGTCTGCAGGCCGGCGCGCCTTTCGGTTACGCCGACTGGCTGGGAATGGCCGGATGGGCGGCGCTGGGCAATGCCGTCGGCGGCCTGGGCCTGGTCACCATGCTGCGCCTCGTCCAGGTGGGGAAGGACGTGCTCGACGAGGAGCGGCGCCGCCCGGAGAGTCAGACGAGAGGCGAAGGGAATCAACGGAGCAGCGAGCGCGGAAAAGAGGCGGCCGAGGCGGAGGCCACGCCTCGATGAGCCGGACGTTGCCCTGGTGTCTTTCCGGGCGGGCGCCCAGAGCGTTTCCGGCCCGCCGCCGGGGGTAGTCGTCAGGCATGAGCGCAGCAGAGAGAGCGAGCACGGCGACCGCCGACCAGCCAACCGTCTCCCTCGGCGCGGCGGGCGAGCTGCCGCTGGTGGGCTTCGGGACGTGGCAGATGACCGGACGGGAGTGCTACCGGGCCGTCCGGCACGCCCTCGACGTCGGCTACCGTCACATCGACACCGCGACCATGTACCGCAACGAGGGCGACGTCGGCCGGGCGGTGCGCGACAGCGACGTGCCCCGTGAGGACCTGTTCGTCACGACCAAGCTGCATCCCCGCGACGCGGGGCGTGAGCGGCGGACCCTCGAGGCCAGCCTGCGGGAGCTGGGCACGGACTACGTCGACCTGTGGCTCATCCACTGGCCACCCCCCGGGCGACGGTCGCCGCAGGTGTGGAAGGAGCTCCTCGCCCTTCGTGACGAGGGCCTGGCCCGGGCCGTGGGCGTCAGCAACTACGACGCCGCCCAGATGGACGAGCTCAGCGAGGCGACCGGCGAGGCGCCGCAGGTGAACCAGATCTCCTGGGGCCCGACCCTGCACGACGCCGACGAGGTCGAGGCCCACCGCCGCCGCGGTGTGGTCCTCGAGGGCTACAGCCCGTTCAAGAACACCGACCTCCGCGATCGCGTCCTGGCCGAGGTGGCCGAGCGCCACGGGGTGACACCCGCCCAGGTCGTGGTGCGCTGGCACCTCGAGCACGGCGTGGTCGTGATCCCCAAGTCGGCGACGCCCGAGCGCATCGAGTCGAACTTCGACGTCTTCGACTTCTCGCTCGACGACGAGGAAGTGCGTCGCATCGACGGGCTCTCCGCCGGCCGCCGCAGGTAGCCGGGCCGCCCAGTCAGGACCGGCGCCGCGCCCGGCGGGCGGCGGTCAGCGCCGCCACGCCGGTGGTCACGAGCACCACCGTGACGGCGATCGCCGCCGCGCCGGGAGCCCTCGGGGCCGGGGCCAGGAGGGCGGCGAGGGCGAGGAGCGCCAGCAGCCCGTTGCGGAGGAGGTCGATCCCCGAGACGGGCTCGACCCGGGCCGCGCCGAAGCAGTTGCAGCCCGCGGTGACACCCCGCCGTACGCCGCCGGCCAAGAGCACCGAGAAGACGGCGAGGAGGACCACAGCGGCAACGCCCCCGGCACGGGGGACGGCGAGGAGGAGCACGGCCAGGACCAGCTCGGCGACGGGAACGGCCCGCGCCGCCGCCCCCGGGCTGGGGACGCCGACGGCGGCGAACCCGATGGTCGTCTCCCGGGGGCGCACGACCTTGGCCACCCCCGCCCGGACGAACACCGCGGCCAGCACCACCGCGCAGGCGTAGCCGAAGCCCGACATCGGGCCGAGGCTACGGGTCGGCGGCCGTATGCCAAGCTGGGAGCCACGGGAGCTCGGAGCGACCGGGCTGAGAGGGCGCCTGAACGGCGCCGACCGAACCTGATCGGGGTAATGCCCGCGGAGGGAGTGAGGCACATGGCGCAGGCAGTGCAGCCGGCGGCTCGGCGCGCCAAGGTCTACGTCGAGGGCCCGGACGGCATCCGGGTGCCGTTCACCGAGGTCCGGCTGGCGCCGTCACCGTCGCCCGACGGGCCGGTGGAGAACCCGCCCGTCCGCCTGTACGACACGAGCGGCCCGGGCTCCGACCCCTCGGTCGGCCTGCCGCCGCTGCGCCGCGAGTGGATCCTCGGCCGGGACGACGTGGAGGAGTACCAGGGCCGGGCCCCGGGCCTGCGCGACGACGGCCGGGCCGCCGTCCGCCGGGGGGAGGCCACCGCCGGCTGCGCCGGCGCCCGGCGCGCCCCGCTGCGGGCCCGCGCCGGCCGGCGGGTGACGCAGCTCCACTACGCGCGCCAAGGGCGGATCACGCCGGAGATGGCATTCGTGGCCGGGCGCGAGGGCGTGGACCCCGAGATGGTGCGGGCCGAGGTGGCCCGGGGCCGGGCCATCATCCCCGCCAACGTCAACCACCCCGAGTCGGAGCCCATGGCCATCGGGCGCCAGTTCCTGGTGAAGATCAACGCCAACATCGGCAACTCGGCCGTCACCTCGTCGGTGGCCGAGGAGGTCGAGAAGCTCACCTGGGCCACCCGGTGGGGCGCGGACACGGTGATGGACCTCTCCACCGGCTCCGACATCCACACCACCCGGGAGTGGATCATCCGCAACTCGCCGGTGCCCATCGGCACCGTCCCGATCTACCAGGCCCTGGAGAAGGTCGACGGCCGGGCCGAGGACCTCTCCTGGGAGGTCTACCGCGACACGATCGTCGAGCAGGCCGAGCAGGGCGTCGACTACTTCACCGTCCACGCCGGGGTGCGCCTGGCCTACATCCCCCTCACCGCCCGGCGGGTCACCGGGATCGTCAGCCGGGGCGGGTCGATCATGGCCGCCTGGTGCCTGGCCCACCACCGGGAGAGCTTCCTGTACGAGCACTTCGAGGAGCTCTGCGAGATCATGGCCGCCTACGAGGTGGCGTTCTCGCTGGGCGACGGCCTGCGCCCGGGCTCGGTGGCCGACGCCAACGACGAGGCCCAGCTGTCGGAGCTGGCGACCCTCGGCGAACTCACCAAGGTGGCGTGGGACCACGACGTGCAGGTGATGATCGAGGGCCCGGGCCACGTGCCCATGCACAAGATCCGCGAGAACGTCGAGCTCCAGATGGAGCTCTGCCACGAGGCGCCCTTCTACACCCTCGGCCCGCTCACCACCGACGTGGCTCCCGGCTACGACCACATCACGTCGGCCATCGGGGCGGCGATGATCGGCTGGTACGGCACGGCCATGCTCTGCTACGTCACGCCCAAGGAGCACCTGGGCCTGCCCGATCGCCAGGACGTCAAGGAAGGCGTGATCGCCTACAAGATCGCCGCCCACGCCGCCGACTTGGCCAAGGGCCACCCCACGGCCCAGGCGTGGGACGACGCCCTCTCCGCGGCCCGCTTCGAGTTCCGTTGGGAGGACCAGTTCGAGCTGTCCCTCGACCCGGAGACGGCCCGGGCGTACCACGACGAGACCCTGCCCGCGGAGCCGGCCAAGACCGCCCACTTCTGCTCGATGTGCGGCCCGAAGTTCTGCTCCATGCGCATCAGCCAGGACGTCCGCGAGTACGCCCGGACCCACGGGGTGAGCGAGGAGCAGGCCCTCTCCCTGGGCATGGAGGAGAAGGCCGTGGAGTTCGTCGCCGGGGGAGCGGAGATCTACCGGGCGCCGTAGACGGGCGGAGGAGACCTCAGTGGCAGGCGCCCGCCCCCGTGTCGGTGAACGTCTTCCCGACCTCGGGGACGAACTCCCAGCGGTAGCGGCCCGGTTCGAGGGTCAGCACGAGGATGCCGAAGGTGTCGCCGTTGCGCGCCTCGCTTCCCGTTATCGGCGCCCCGAGCCGGTAGTGGCTGCGGCCACCCGTGCCCACCACGAAGGCCCGGATGCCCCGCGCCGTGTCCACCTCGCCCGAGGGGTCGAGGGGCGCGAAGCGCTCGTAGTTGTGCTCGTGACCCCACAGCACCACGTCGGCGCCGGCCTCGTAGAGGGCCTGGAAGAGGGGCCCCACCGCCCCGTCCGATCCGTGCCTCGACCCTGAGCTGAACCGGGGATGGTGCCAGTAGGCGAGGGTGCACGGCATGCTGCTGGCCGCCAGGTCCGCCCGCAGCCACCGCTCCTGGGCGCCGCCCGGCTCGCAGCTCGTGCTCGGGCAGGTTGAGTTGAGGACGACCACGTGCCAGGAGCCGAGGTCGTAGCTGTAGTAGCCCTTGGTCCGGTCGCCGGCCGCGTCCCCGAAGTAGTCGAAGTACGCCGAGGCGCGGGATGTGTCGTAGTCGTGGTTGCCGGGCGCGGGCCGGGTCCGGTGCTTGTGGCGCCCCCAGGTCGGGTCGTAGCAGTCGGCGAACTCCCTCGCCCGTCCCCTGTCGTAGACGTTGTCGCCGAGCGTCGCGACCACGCCTGTGGGCCGGGCGTCGAGCAGGGCGGCGGTGGCCTCGTCGCCGGGCGAGGAGCAGTCGGCGATGTCGCCGGCGGCCAGGAGCGTGGCCGTCTCGCCGGTCGCGGTCGTGGCGGTGGTGGCGCTCGTGTCCCCGGGCGCGGGGGTCGACGGTGCGTGGAGACCGGTGACCGCCGTCCTCCCGGGCGGCCGGGCGGCGACCACGATTGCGACCACGACCGCGGCCAGCACGACCGCGGCCGCTACGACGACCGCCCTAGTGATGGTCGGCCGCGTCCGCCTCTTCCTTCGTGTTGTGCATGACGGCCACTGCCTACCCGGGCTCGTCGGTGACGAGCCGCCGCTCGACCCAGAAGCCGCCGAAGGGCACGGCGGCGGCGAGGATCACGACGATCGTGCGCCCGAGGTTCCAGTCCTGGCTCTCCCGGATGCGCAGTACGAGGACCAGGTACACAAGGAAGGCGATCCCGTGCACGGGACCGAGGATCCCGATGAAGTCGGGGCCGTCGAGGACGCGATAGAGCACCACGGCACCGAGGAGCACCAGGTAGGTGACGGCCTCCACGACGGCGACGACGCGGAACGCACCGATCTGGCCACGGAGCCCGGAGCCCTTCGGCCTTGTCGCCATGCCCCGGGCCCGCTAGCGCCGGCGCCGGCGCGGCCGGCTCGGCGGGCGCCGCCGGGGGGGTGGCGTGCGCATCACGGTCGGTACGCCCTCCGTGCCGGTGGCCGCCTCGGCGGCCGTCCACTCGGGCGCCATGAGGTCGGCGAGCCGGACGTCGTTGGAGAAGAGCTCGACCATCGGCTCGGCGAGCCCCAGGCGCTGGCGGAGGCGGCGGGCCTCGTCGACCTGGTCCCAGAGCACGAGGCTGACGGCCACGCCGGCCACGCCCGCCCGGGCCGTGCGCCCGGAGCGGTGCAGGTACGCCTTGTCGTCTTCGGGCGGGTCGTAGTGCACGACCACGTCGATGCCCTCGATGTCGAGGCCCCGGGCGGCCACGTCGGTCGCCACCAGGAGCCCCACCCGGCCGGTCCGGAAGCGGTTCAGCTCGCGGTTGCGGGCGCTCTGGGTGAGCCCGCCGTGGAGGACGCCGGCGGCGACCCCCTCCTGCGCGAACCGGCGGTGGAGCCGGTCGGCGCCCCGCTTGGTTCGTACGAACAGCAGGGTGCGGTCCACGGCCGACGCCACCGCCGCCGCGACCTTGAGCTTGTCCATCTCGTGCACCTTGAGGAAGCGGTGCTCCATGGCCTCGACGGTGCGCTGCTCGGAGACGACGGAGTGGTACAGCGGGTCGTTGGTGTAGGTGCGCACGATGCGGTCGATCTCGCGCTCGAGGGTGGCCGAGAAGAGCATCGTCTGGTGCTCGGCGCTCAGGCGCCGCAGGACCCAGTCGACCTGGGGCAGGAAGCCCATGTCGACCATGCGGTCGGCCTCGTCGAGGACGAGGACGCGCACGTCGGCGACGGAGACCTCGCCCCGCTCGCAGAGGTCGATCAGCCGGCCCGGGGTGGCGATGACGACGTCGGTGCCCCGGCGCAGGGCCTTGACCTGGTTCTCGAGCGAGGCGCCGCCATAGACGGCCGTCACCCGCAGCTTGCGGCTGCGGGCCAGCGGCTGCAGCACCTCGTGGACCTGCACGGCCAGCTCCCGGGTGGGGACGAGGACCAGCCCGGTGGGGCGGCCTGGCTTGCCGGCTCCGTGCCCGAACGG
>DASZOE010000150.1:0-3980 GCA_035550945.1 Acidimicrobiales bacterium | reverse complement strand
GGCGAGGGCCCGCTTGAAGGGGGGCAGGAAGAGCCACCAGAAGTAGGGGACGGCGAGGGTGAAGTCGACGGTCTGGGTGACGGCGGCCCGGCCGTCGTCGAGCGGCGTCACCTCCACGGCGCGCCGGTAGTCGTGCACCGGGCCCTCGACGGCCTCGAAGCAGTGGTCGCCCACGTCCCGCTCCCGCACCAGGTCGGTCCGGGGACGGAGGACGTCCTCCAGCTCGCCGCCGGTGACCGTCGACCGGACTACGACGCGGGCCACGGACGGCGGAGCCTAACGACCATCGCGTCCCGGCACGCAGCCGGCGGGGAAGGGATCGGACGGCACCGGGGTTCTAACAGAAGTGGAGCAGCCGGTAGTGTTCGTCGCGGGGCACATCCCCGACGCCAGCCCCGACAGGAGTGGCATGGAAGCAGACCTCAAAGAGGCCATCGAGGCGATCCGCCCGGCGCTGCAGGCCGACGGCGGCGACATCAGCCTCGTGTCCGTCGACGAGGCCACCGGCGTGGTGGACGTCGAGCTCGTCGGCGCGTGCGGGAGCTGCCCGGCGTCGACGCTCACGCTCAAGGCCGGCATCGAGCGCATCCTGAAGGACCGCGTCGAAGGCGTCACCGAGGTGAACGCCCTGGGCGTCGACCCGGCGTTCTGATCAGGGGGGCGGGCCCTCCCCCTGGAGCCCCGCCCGGGGCATGCCCATGTCAGCTGCCGAACCTGCTGTGCTCCTCCAAGCCGCCCGTGGCGGTGAGCAGCGCGCCCTCGCCCGGCTGCTGTCGCTCGTCGAGCGGGGCGACGAGGAGGCCATCGCCGTTGCCCGGGGCGCTCCGTCCCACCCGACCGCATGGGTCGTGGGGCTCACCGGGGCGCCCGGAGCGGGGAAGTCCACCCTCGCCGCCGCCCTCGTCGGTTTCCTGCGGCGGGCGGGGGACCCGGTGGCCGTGCTGGCCGTCGACCCGTCCTCGCCCATCTCGGGCGGCGCCCTGCTCGGTGACCGCGTCCGCATGCAGGCCTGGGCCACCGATCCCCGCGTGTTCGTGCGCTCCCTGGCCAGCCGGGGGACGCCGGGCGGGCTGTCCCCCGCGGTGCCCGACGCCGTCCGCCTCCTCGCCGCCGCGGGGTGGCCCTGGGTCCTCGTGGAGACGGTGGGCGTGGGCCAGGGCGAGGTCGACGTGGCCGCCGTGGCCGATACCACCGTCGTGCTCGTCGCCCCCGGCTGGGGCGACGACGTCCAGGCCGAGAAGGCGGGCCTGCTGGAGGTGGCCGACGTGTTCGTGGTCAACAAGGCCGACCAGCCCGGCGCCGGCGAGGCCCGCGCCCACCTGGAGGGCATGGTCGCCCTGGCGCCGGCCCTGCGTGGCCCGAAGGCCGTGGCGCCGGGCCTGCGTGGCCCGAACGCCGTGGTGGCGGAGGGCTGGCGGCCGCCGGTCGTGGAGGCGACGGCCACCACGGGGGCGGGCGTGGAGGAGCTGTGGTCCGCCGTGGGGCGCCACCGGGAGTGGCTGGCGGCCGGAGGTCAGAGGCCGAGCACGCCCAGGGCCAGCCCGCAGATCTGGCAGTAGACCACCTGGGCGGACACCTGGTGGCCGGTCTGGAGGTCGGGGATGCCGAGCACCCGCACCGCCGCCCCCTCGGCGAGCAGCGTCCGGCAGTTGGGGCAGGCGGGGCGCATCTCCTGAGGGACAGGGGTGGTCGGCGGGACGACCACGGCCCCGGCGGCGTCCTCGCCGGGCCCGGCCTCGGAGGGCCCCTCCTCGGGCGCCTGCTCGAGCACCTCCATGACCTGGGCGCGCACCCGCCCCAGCTCGGCTCCCATCTTCACGAGCACCATGGCGGCCACGCCCTCGCCCTCCCGCACCAGGCCGAGGAGGATGTGCTCGGTGCCGATGTAGCTGTGGCCCAGCTGGCGCGCCTCCCGGAGGGACAGCTCCAGCACCTTCTTGGCCCGGGGCGTGAACGGGACCTGGCCGCTCGGGGACGAGCCGCCGGTGCCGATGATCTCCTCGACCTGGGTGCGGACCGCCTCCAGGGAGATGCCGAGCTGCTCCAGGGCCCTCGCCGCCACCCCCTCGCCCTCGTGGACCAGGGCGAGGAGCAGGTGCTCCGTGCCGATGTAGTTGTGGTCGAGAAGGCGCGCCTCCTCCTGGGCCAGCACGACGACCCGGCGGGCGCGATCGGTGAACCGCTCGAACACCACCCGGACCTTACGCCCAGGTGATGCAGCCCACCTCCGCGAAGTTCCGCAGGTCGGGATGGGTGGGCACGACCCGCACCGTGTACCCGTAGCGGCCGGCCAGCTCGCAGGTGAACGAGCCCGAGTAGCGGGCGGCGCCGCCGTCTCCGGAACCGTCGTGCACCATGGGCGCCACCGTCGTCTCGGCCAGCTCCTCGGTGGGCGAGACCGGGCCGTGGAGGAGCTGCACCTCGACGTCGGACGGGTCGAGCTCCCCGAGGACGACGTGGGTTCGCACCGACCGGGTGGCGCCCACGTCGGAGGGATGCCCGTCGGCCTCGACGGCGTCGACCTTGACCCCGTTCCAGCCTGCCCGCACCCGGGCCTTCCACGCCGCCAGCTCCCGGGCCCGGGCCGAGCCGTCGGCGCCGAGGGTGCGCCCCCGGGCCGCGGCCGGCTCGTACATGTCGGTGACGTAGTCCCGCACCATGCGGCTGGCCACCACGAAGGGCCCGAGCGTCTGCAGCGAGGACCGGACGCGGGCCAGCCACCGGCGAGGGATCCCGTCCGGGTCGCGGTCGTAGAAGAGAGGGATGACCTGGTTCTCGAGGAGCTCGAAGAGGCTGGCCGCTTCGGCGTGGTCCCGCTGCCAGAGGTCGTCGTACTCCTCGGCCGACGCGATGGCCCAGCCGTTGGTCCCGTCGTAGCACTCGTCCCACCAGCCGTCGCGCACGGAGCAGTTCAGGGCGCCGTTCAGGGCCGCCTTCTCGCCGCTCGTCCCGCACGCCTCGAGCGGTCGCCTCGGCGTGTTCAGCCAGAGGTCGGACCCCTGGTAGAGGGTCCGGGCCACGGCGATGTCGTAGTCCTCGAGGAAGAGGATGCGGTGACGGACGCGCGACTGGCGGGAGAACTGGACGACCTGGCGGATCATGTCCTTGCCGACGTCGTCGGCAGGATGGGCCTTGCCCGCGAACACGAGCTGGACGGGCCGCTCGGCGTCGAGCAGGAGGTTGGCCAGGCGCTCGGCCTGGGACAGGAGGAGGGTGGCCCGCTTGTAGGCCGCGAACCGGCGGGCGAAGCCGATGGTGAGGATCTCGGGGTCGAGGCAGTCCGCGCACCAGCCGAGCTCGGCCTCGGGCACGCGGCGGGACTGCATCGACGCGCGGAGCCGCTCCCGGGCGAAAGCCACCAGCCGGTGCCGGCCCGCCTGGCGCGCCGCCCACAGGTCGGCGTCGGGGATGCTGTGGACCCCCTCCCAGGTCTCCGGGCCGCTCTCCTGCCAGCGGGGGGCGACATGGGCGGCCAGCAGCCCACGCATCTCGGGAGACACCCAGCTGAGGGCGTGCACGCCGTTGGTGACCGAGTCGATGGGGAGCTCGTCCTCGGGGATGGCGGGCCACAGCCCGGCGAAGATGCGCCGGCTCACGCGGGCGTGCAGGCGCGAGACGCCGTTGGCGTGGCTGGCCAGGCGCAGGCCCATCACCGCCATGTTGAAGGGGGTGTCGGAGGGCTCGCCCGGCTCCTGGCCCAGCGCCATCAGGGTGTCGAAGGAGACGCCGCACTGGTCGGCCCACGAGCGGAAGTACCGCTCCATGAGAGGCCGGGCGAAACGGTCGATGCCGGCCGGAACGGGCGTGTGGGTCGTGAAGACCGTTCCCGTGCGCACCGCCTCGACGGCCTCGTCGAAGGTCATGCCGTCGTCCACCACGTGGCGGCGGATGCGTTCGAGGCCCAGGAACCCGGCGTGGCCTTCGTTCGTGTGGAAGACCTCGGGCCGCGTGCCGACGGCCTCCAGGGCCCGCACCCCGCC
>DASZOE010000149.1:0-1744 GCA_035550945.1 Acidimicrobiales bacterium | reverse complement strand
CCCCAGGGCGGCCAGGCCGGACCGCGGGCCGTCGGCCTCGCCGACCGCGACGGCGCGGTTGAGGCCGGCCCCGGGTTGTCGGTGCGGCGCAACCATTCGTCGTACCACTCGACGATCTGCACCCAGTCGGTCTCCGCGGCCGTCCGGGCGTCGGCGTGGAGCGCGGCGATGGCGGCTTGGGCCTGGAACTCGCCCACGCGGTCGCGGGTGAGGGCCGTCTGGAGCACGTCGACGCCCTCGGCGATCAGGCGGGTGCTCCACAGGCTGCGGTCCTGCTCTGCAAGACGCACGAGCCTGCCGTCGGGACCGATCCGTGCCGGGCGCCGTGCGTGGTGGAGCAGCATGAGCGCGAGCAGGCCTGCGACCTCCTCATGGTTGGTCTTGGCAGCCAGCTGGCGAATGAGCCGGATCGCCTCGCCGGCGAGGTCGACGTCGCCGGAGTAGCCCTCGTTGAAGATCAGGTAGAGCGCGCGCAGAACGGTGGCGACGTCACCGGGCTGGTTGAACCGGACGCCCGAGACGGTCCGCTTGGCCCTGCTGATGCGCTGGGCCATGGTCGCCTCCGGCACGAGGTAGGCCTGCGCGATCTGACGCGTGGTCAGGCCGCCGACCGCCCGCAGCGTGAGCGCGACGGCCGAGGCCGGTGTCAGGGACGGTGCGCGCACAGGAAGTGAAGTACAGCTGGAGCGTGTCGTCCACCACCTCGCCCGGGCCGGGCATGGGCTCGCCCTCGACGCGTACCTCGTGGTGCCGTCGGGAGGTCTCGGCAGGGTCCGCAGCAGGGCCTCGTCCACCGTGCGTCCCTCAGTGACGGTTGGAGGCCCGGCCAGGAACGGGCGCACCTCGAGCCACTCGTGGATCGGCTTCCCCCACCCGCACCCGGAGCCGCGGACAGCTCGCCGGCCAGCTCGAGCGCCCGGTCGTAGGTCTCGACGTCGATGACCATCCAGCCGGCGATCAGCTCCTTCGTCTCCGCGAACGGGCGGTCGGTGACCGGCGGCCGCCCCTCGCCGTCGTAGCCGACGAACGTGCCCTCCGGGGAGAGCGCCTGACTGTCGACGAACTCGCCGGTGCCCTCGAGCCGAGCGGCGAAGTCCTGCATGTACTGCACGTGGGCCGAAAGCTCCTCCGGCGTCCACTGGTCCATCGGTCGTTGACCGATTCCGGCGCACCCCCGTAGTGCTTGAGCAGCAGGTACTTGGCCGTCTGTTCTCCTTAGTGCGGTACGGCCCATTGTGGCCGTGTTCACTCCGGGGACGGAGCCGCGCTCGGGTTCTCGACATCCCACCGCGACATTTCCTGGCGGACTTCAAAGACTCCGCGCACTCCGCGCACTGCGCCGCGCCACAAGCGGCCCTGGATCTGGCGCTCGAGCAGGTGGGGTGGCAGGTGACCGAGGTGGCGGACACCGAGGTGAAGGCACCCGGCATCGCCTTGTTCGCCACCATGGGTGAGCGGTGGCTCGGGATCGAGGGTGAAGGGCTACCCGAACACGACCCACGACACGGTCCCAAGCGCGGCCAGACGACTCAGTTCTGTGCCGTCCGGGCCGGCCAGAACGCCCCCCAGCCTCAATCAGTCCTCAGTCCTCAGGCCTCAGGAGTCCTCAGCTCGAAGACGAATTGGGGTCGCTGACGGTGACGAGCGGTCAATGCCGAACAAACAAAAGCGCGCGGTCAGAGGCACTTAGCGCCGTTCACGCAGAGCGGCGACGGTGAGCCGGCCTGTAGGCGGGGTTCTGTCC
>DASZOE010000148.1:0-8451 GCA_035550945.1 Acidimicrobiales bacterium | reverse complement strand
GGCCCGGGCCGAGATCTCGCCGCCGCCCGCCGTCAGGTGGGTGGTGGCCGGGCCCACCGGGGTCCGGCTCGCCCGCCACACCCCCTGGGGGCCGATGCGCATGGTGGGGTCGAGCCGCCCCCGCCGCAGCGGGCCCAGGGTGAGGCGCAGGTCGACCGGGTGCGGCAGGCGCAGCGTGCGCTCCAGCGGCGCGCCCTCCACAGGACGCGACCCGGCGACGCTCACGGCCACGGGGCCCTCACCGCTCACGACGGCGAGCACACCCGGGAACCCGGCCTCGTCGGGCACGTCGGCCAGCACGAAGGCGGTGAGCGGCGCCACCTCCGACGGCTCGGCGACCACGGTGCACCCGGCGGCGAGGGCGGGCCCCCACCTTGCACGCCAGCTGGCAGAGGGGGTCGCTGACGATGGTCACGCCGGGGGGAGGCTGCGGCAGCGCCGGCAGAGGCCCCGGAAGACGATCTCCACGTCGACGACCGAGTAGCCGTGGCGGTGGCGGGGCGGGAGCCGCAGGTGCTCCTCGCCGTCCGGCTTGACGTCCAGCAGCTCGCGGCACCGGACGCACACCAGGTGGTGGTGGCGGTCGGCGACGTTCGGGTCGTAGCGCTTGGGGCCACCCCCCGGCGCCACCTCGACGACCTCGCCCATGGCCACCAGGTCGTTCAGGGTGTTGTACACGGTGGCCAGGCTGATCTCGGGCAGGCGCTGCTGGGCCCGGCCCAGGACGGCCTCGGCGGTGAGGTGCACGTGCTCGCCGTGCAGCACCTCGGCCACCACGCGGCGCTGAGGAGTGAGGCGCCATCCCCGGTGCCGGAGCCGTTCGAGCAGATCGCTGATGGCGTTCCCTTTCCGTGCGGCGGCGTCGGATCCTTCCCGGATCCGTCCCGGAACCGTGCGTCGATACTACCCGACCCGTCCTAGATCTAGAAAGGTTCTCAGCCTTGACACGTTCTAACCAAGGCCCTAGACAGGGAGCCGAGAGAGCCGACGACGGAAGGGAGCAAGCATGGGCCGCGTAGCGAGGGAGATGGTGGAGCAGGCCGGGCTCGACGTGAACGTCCTGCTCGACAAGCTGGTGGCCGCCGCCGGCGCCGAGTTCACGACGTTCTACTACTACACGCTCCTCCGGGTGAACGCGATCGGCCTCGACGGCGAGGGCATGAAGGAGATCATCGAGGACGCCCGCATCGAGGACCGCAACCACTTCGAGGCGCTCGTCCCCCGCATCTACGAGCTCGGTGGCAAGCTCCCCGACGACATCCGCACCTTCGCCGACATCGCCGGCTGCCCCGACGCCTACCTCCCCGACAGCCTTGGGGGCGCGACCGCTGACCGCAAGGCGCCGAGCGCCTCGACCGCGATGGGTGCCTACCCGCCGATGGGCGGCAATGCCGTCAACGACCTCCTCACCGTGCTGGTCGAGGCCGAGCGCTGCGCCATCCGCACGTACACGGACATCTGCAACTACACCGCCGGCAAGGACCACCGAACCTACGAGCTGTCCCTCGCCATCCTCAACGAGGAGGTCGAGCACGAGTCGTGGTTCAGCGAGTTCCTCGGCGAGGGCCCGTCCGGCCACTTCCGGCGGGGCGCTCCCGGCCACTCGCCCTACGTCAGCAAGTTCATGACCGCGGACGTTGGCAAGCACTGAGCCCGGCTGCAGGGACGGTCGCAAGACCCGGCTGTCCTGGTCTTCGGTCGAGGCGGCCGGCCGCACCTGGCCGGTCCGCCTCGCCGAGGGCTGAGACGGCACCTGGTCGGCGCTGGCGCTGTTGTCCGCCGCCGGACGGGCGCGGGTGCACAGCGTGGGCGCCGGCGCCTCCCGTGAGGAGGCGTTGCGGGTCCTGACCGGTCGTCTCCAGGAGGCGGGGTGACCTGGACGCGCGTCGCGCCGAGCGAGGAGGTCGGGCCCGTCCTGAAACGGGTCGAGGTCGGGGGTTTCCCCGTGCTCGGGGCCCGCACCGCCGACGGCGACCCCGTCGCCGTCGAGCCCATCTGCCCCCACCAGGAGAAGCCCATGGACGGGGCGGCCGTCTACGGCGACGAGATCGACTGCCCCCACCACCACTACACCTACGACGCCCGCACCGGCGAGAACCGCTACCCCAAGCGCGTGTTCCCCCGCGAGCGGGCGGCGCGGGTGCAGTCCATCCGGTCGTTCGAAGCCCGCGACGACGGCGGCTGGGTCTGGGTGCGCGCCGGCGACGACGCCTGACGCGCGGACGTCGCGGTCAGCGCGCCCGCTCGCCGGGCGCTGATATACGACGCGTCTGACGCGGATTCGTGACGTCGCCGACGCGAATCGGTTACCGGGCGCGCCCAGAATGTCCTGAGAGCTCGAACGAGGAGAACGACATGACCACCCGGATGCGCTTCGTCCTCGTCGCCGTCGTGGCGAGCGCGGCGCTGGCCGCCTGTGGAGACGGGGAGGACGTACGAGTGACCCCCGCGCCCTCGGGCCCGTCGACGGCGTCGACCGTGCCCGCCGCTCCCGGCCAGACGACCCCGTCCACGGCGCCCGGGACCGCAGGCCCGGACGCCACCGGGGGGTCGTCCCTTCGGGGCGCCGACCGCCAGCCGAAGACCTCCTCGCTCCACCAGGGCTCCCCGGTGCTGGTGGGGGTGAGGACGGGGAGCCACCCCGGCTACACGCGCTACGTGTTCGACTTCACGAACGACGACCCCGAGGGCCACTCCCCCCTCGGGACGGCCCGGCCCGGATGGGACGTGCGCTACGTCCCACCGGCGGAGGCGGTCCAGGACGGCTCCGGCGATCCGCCCCCCGTCGGGGGTGCCGTGTACCTCCGCATCCGTTTCGACGGGGCAGCCGCCCACTACGAGGACGGCACTTCGTCCATCCGCTACGGGCTCGACGCCCACGCTCCCCTCGGCTTCGGGGGCGACTTCGAAGGCCGCGTCACCTGGTTCCTCGGCCTCGAGCGGGAGCGACCGTTCACAGTGTCCTTCGTCGAGAACAACAAGGTGGTCGTGGACGTGGTCGACGGCTAGCGGCGGCCACCGAGTCGGACCGCCTACCTCTGGTGGCGGGGGCACGACCAGGTTGTGCGCCCTCCGACCGTCCGGCGCTGCAGGGGGGTGCCGTCCTTGGGGCACACCCCGTCGGGGCGGCGCTCGCCCATGAGCTCACCGGTGTGGGAGCCGCCCCGCACCACCAAGTCGTGGAGGGTCGACCGCAGGTGGCGGTGCAGGCGACGCAGCTCGGCGGGCGTCAGGGAGCCCGCGGGGCGGGCGGGGTCGAGCCCGGCGCGCCACAGGGCCTCGTCGACGGCCAGGTTGCCCACTCCGGCCAGCCGGGACTGGTCCATGAGGCGGGCCTTGAGCGGCGCCTGGCTGGCGCCCAGGGCCCGGGCCAGGGCGGAGGGCGTCACCCCCAGGGCGTCGGGCCCGAGGCGGGTCTCCTCGGGATCGAGCTCCACGCCGCCCAGCCGGCGCGGGTCCCGGACGCGCATGTCGCCGCCGTCGGCGAAGCGCAGCGCGAAGCGGTCCCACCGCTCGAGCTCCCGGTTGCTGCCGTAGACGAGGTCGTCGACGCCCGCCACGCCGTCCACGACCAGCCGGCCGCTCATGCCGAAGCGCAGGCCGAGCACGGGGCCGTCGTCGCCGGTCTCGACGAGGAGCACCTTTCCGGTGCGGCGCACGGCGGTGACGGTCCGCCCCTCGAGGGCGGCCCGTGCCGCCCGGGCGGTGAACCCCCGCTTCAGGTACCAGGCGTCGGGCGCCACCACCTCGGTCACCCGCCGGCCTACGACCCGCTCGGCCAGCCTCCGATAGGCCTCGACCTCGGCCAGCTCGGGCACGGGTCGACCCTACGCCCGCGACAGGGCCTTCCCTCCACGGCGCACCCGAGGCGAGGATCGAGGCCGTGGCCGCCGAGGGAGGGCCCATCGGCGCCCACGGAACCGAGACCTCGCCCGCCACCTTCGCGACGCCGTCCCTTACAGTGGTCCGATGGCTCGGGAGGTCCTCCACTGGGCCCACCTCTACTCCGAGGTGGTGACGTCAGGCCTGTGCACCGGTTGTGCGGGCTGTGTCGTCGCCTGCCCGCACGACGTCCTCGGCTACGACGACGGCGACGGCCCAGGGCCCGAGCGGCCCTCCGAGCGGGGTGGTTACAAGCCCTTCCACCTCGAGGAGGAGGGCGGCCCCGGAGGGTGCGGGCACGGTGACCGCGGCTGCACCTCCTGCACGCGGGCGTGCCCCCGGTTCCGCAGCTGGGAGAGCGAGATCGACACCCACCTCTTCGGCCGCAGCCGCCGGCCCGAGGAGGTGGAGGGCATCTCCAAGGACATCATCCTCGCCCGGGCCGCCGACCCGGAGATCCTGGAGAAGGGCCAGGACGGCGGCCTGGTGTCGGCGATCCTGCTGTGGGCCCTCGACCACGGCTACATCGACGCCGCCCTCGTCTCCTACCTCGAGGGCGACGGCACGACGTGGAAGGCCGTCCCCGGGGTGGCCCGCACCCGCGAGGAGATCCTCGCCGCGGCCGGCAGCCGGTACACCTACTCGGCCAACACCATGGCGTACGCCGAGGCGGTGGAGAAGGGGGCCGAGAAGCTGGCCCTGGTGGGCATGAGCTGCCAGTCGTCGGTGCCGCCGGTGATGACCGTGCGCAAGGCCGGGAAGCCGGCCCGGCGCATCACGCTCAACATCGGCCTCCTGTGCTCGAAGACCTTCGACGACGCCATCTTCGAGGAGCTGCTCGAGGCCAAGTACGGCCTGCGCAAGCAGGAGATGGTGAAGATGAACATCAAGGGCGTTCTCCAGATCTGGATGCGGGACGGCAGCTACCACGAGGTGCCCCTCAAGGAGTGCCACGCGTGGACCCGAGAGGGCTGCAAGCAGTGCCCCGACTTCGCCGCCGAGCACGCCGACATCTCCACCGGGGGGATCGGCGCCTTCGGCGACTGGACCCTCACCATCGTGCGCACCGACGTGGGCCGGGAGATCATCGTGAGGATGCTCGAGGACGGCACCATCGAGGGGCGCCCCGGCGACGACGACCCCGGCGCCATCGCCCTCCTGCGCAAGCTGTCCACCAAGCAGCGCAAGCGCTGGCCCGACACCGCCGTGCCCGGGCCCCAGCTCATCCCGCCGCCGAAGCCCAAGCCCCCGACGTCGGAGGCGTCGCCGACACCGGCCCCCGCCCACTAGCGCCAGCCGACCAGGTCGCGCGCGCGGGAGAACACGGCGTCGAAGGCGGGCTCGGTCAGCTTGCCGGTGAAGGTGTTCTGCTGGCTGGGGTGGTACGAGCAGAGCAGCGTGCGGCCGTCGGGCAGGCGGTGCTCGGCCAGGTGGGCGAACCGGGGGCGGGGGCGCACGCCGAGCAGGCCGCAGACCGCGTCGTGGGCGAACTGGCCGAGGACGACGATCACCCCGACCTCGCCCAGCAGGGCCAGCTCGCGGCCGAGGTAGGGCAGGCACCGGTCCCGCTCGTCGGGCGTCGGGCGGTTGGCGGGCGGGGCGCACCGCACCGCGGCCGCGACCCAGGCCCCGGTGAGCCGCAGGCCGTCGTCGGTGTGCTCGCTGGTCGGCTGGTTGGCGAAGCCGGCGCGCCACAGTGCCCGGTAGACCCAGTCGCCGGAGCGGTCACCGGTGAAGACCCGGCCGGTGCGGTTGCCGCCGTGGGCGGCGGGCGCCAGCCCGACCAGCGCGAGGCGCGCCGCGGGGTCGCCGAAGCCGGGCACGGGCCGGCCCCAGTACACGTCGTCGCGGAACGAGGCCCGCTTCTCCCGGGCCACCTGCTCGCGCCAGGCGACCAGGCGGGGACACGCCCGGCAGGCGACCACCTCGGCCTCGATCCGGGCCAGGGAATCCATGGGGTGAGAGTAGGTTGGCCACACAGATGCCCCGCTCCTCGGCGCGACCGCGCCCGACGCTCGTGCTCTTCGTCCGCCACGGCCACACCCCCACGACGGGCAAGGTCCTCCCCGGACGGGCCGGCGGGTTGCACCTCTCCGACGACGGCCGGGCCCAGGCCGACCAGGTCGCCGAGCGCCTGTCGGTGCTGTCCGCCATCGACGCGGTCTACGCGTCGCCCCTCGAGCGCACCCGGGAGACGGCAGCCCCGATCGCCGCCGCGAGGGGGCTCAAGGTGAAGACCGAGCGCGGCCTGCTCGAGGCCGACATCGGTGAGTGGACGGGGTGGGAGCTCAAGGCGGCCCGCAAGGCGCCGGAGTGGAAGGTGGTGCAGCGCAACCCCAGTGGCTTCCGCTTCCCGGGCGGGGAGTCCTTCCTGGAGATCCAGACCCGCCTGGTGGCGACGATCGAGCGCCTGCGGGCCGCCCATCCCGGCGGTGCGGTCGTCGCCGTCTCCCACGCCGACCCCATTAAGGCGGCCCTGGCCCACGCCCTGGGCGCCCACCTCGACTCCTTCCAGCGCTTCGCCGTCTCCCCGTGCTCGGTGAGCGCGGTGGCCTACGGCGACGGCGCTCCCATGGTCCTGTCGATGAACTCCGTGGGCGACCTGCGCGCCCTCCGACCCGCGTGAGCACCTCGTTCGAGATGCCCGAGGTCGACGTCGTCACCACGGGGGCGATCGGCCTCCCCGGGCAGCGGGTCTTCTATCTCCAGGCCCGCCAGGGCGAGCACGTCGTGACCCTCCGCCTGGAGAAGACCCAGGTCGCGGCGCTGGTGACCTATCTCGACGCCCTCCTGGCCGACCTGCCCTCGCCCGACGACCTGCCCACCGACCTGGAGCTCCTGGAGCCGGTCGTCGCCGAGTGGATCGTCGGCTCGCTCGGCGTCTCCTACGACGAGGACGCCGACCGCATCGTGCTGCTGGCGGAGGAGCTGGTCGAGGAGGGGGAGGAGGCGGCGTCGGCCCGCATCACCGCCACCCGGGCCCAGATCGCGGCCCTCGCCGTGCACGGCGCCGAGGCCGTCGCCGCCGGGCGCCCACCCTGCCCGCTGTGCGGGCAGCCGCTCGATCCCCAAGGACACATGTGCGTCCGCCTGAACGGCCATCGCCAGATCCGCTGACCCTGTTGCGGTCGGGCGCGATCGAGATGAAGGGCCGCTTGCCGTGGAGCTCGAACGCCACGTTCCTCGTGGACGTCTGCCTCGACGACACCTCCGGCCTCGCCGTGTACAAGCCCCTGCGGGGGGAGCGGCCGCTGTGGGACTACCCCGAAGGGCTCTACCGGCGGGAGGTGGCGACCTACCTGGTCTCGGAGGCGCTGGGCTGGGGCCTCGTGCCCGAGACCGTCATCCGTGAGGACGGCCCCCTCGGTCCGGGGTCGTTGCAGCGCTTCGTCGACGCCGACTTCGGCGAGCACTACTTCACCCTCCTCGAGCGTCCTGAGCACCACGACGCGCTCAAGGCGGTGTGCACCTTCGACCTGGTCGTGAACAACGGAGACCGCAAGAGCGGCCACTGCCTCCTCGGCCGGGGCGGGCGGCTGTGGGCCATCGACCACGGGCTCTGCCTGCACGTCGACCCCAAGCTGCGCACCGTGATCTGGGACTTCGCCGGCCAGCCCGTGCCCGAGGCGCGCCTGGAGGCGCTCGGGCGCCTGGCGTCCTCACCCCCGACCGCGCTGGCCGGGCTGGTGCACGAGGCCGAGGTCGAAGCCCTCGCAGCCCGGTGCGCGGTCGTGCTGCGCCGGCCCGTGTTCCCGCCGGTCCGCTCGCCCCGGGCCTATCCGTGGCCGCTGGTGTGATCCTCGCCGGGTCGTGTCCCGTGGCGGTCTCCTCCCACGCCCTCCGGGCGCCCGCCCTCTCGTGATGCCGCGCGACGCCCTCGGCGAGCTCATCGAGGGCGGCGACCTCGACGAGCTCCTGCGCCACGTCGACCGCCTGTGCGCGGCGAGGGACTGGGAAGGGCTGCTCGAGCTGCGCGACCGCGCCCGCAAGGCCCTGGAGCGCGGCCGCCAGCTGTGGCCGGTCGCCAGCCACGCCGAGTACCGCCTCGCCCTCGAGGCGCCGGGGCCCTGGGCCGCCGGAGTGCTGCTGCCGGGCGCCGGCCGCTTCGCCCTCGGGCCCCTCCCCGAGGTGGCCGCCGCCGGTCACACGTGGGCCGAGCTCGCGCCCCACCTCCCGGCCTCGCCGGAGGCGACCTTCACCGCCCACGAGCGGGTGGTGCGGGGCGAGGACCTCACCGGCGACGGACGCGTCGACCCGGCCGTGCTCGAGGTGCCGCTGCGCCTCCAGGCGTGGGAGCCGCGCTACCCGGTCGCCGTCTACAAGGCCTCCGAGGCCCAGTTCCCCGAAGGCCCCCTCCCCCACCTCGGCCCGGTGGACCTGGACGGGGCGGCCCCCGTGACCGAGGACCCCGACGCCACCGCCGCCCTCGTGGAGCTGGCAGGGGCGTGGACGACGGAGTCCAACGGACGGGCCCGGGCCGTGGCCGTGGCCGGCGCCGCGCCCGGCGCGGTGGCCGCCCTGCTGCTGCGTTCGGGCCACGGAGGCCGCACCGGCCTCGCCGGGGCCCGG
>DASZOE010000147.1:0-2037 GCA_035550945.1 Acidimicrobiales bacterium | reverse complement strand
GTGGCCGTGGTCTCGGGGGCCCGCTGGTTCTCCGTGCGCAAGGAGGCCAAGGGCCACGGCCGCCGGCGGGCCGTCGAGGGGGCCGAGCTCCGAGCGGGCGTGGCGGTGCTGCTCGTGGAGGACGTGGTGACCACGGGACGGTCGATGCTCCAGGCCCTGGACGCGGTGGAGGCCACCGGGGCCACGGTGGTGCTGGCCGTCACCCTCCTCGACCGGGGCGACGTCGCCGGCCGGTCGCTGGCGGAAAGGGACGTGTCCTACGCCCCGCTCGCCACGTACCGCGACCTGGGCATCGACCCCGTCGGGGAGTGACGCTCACCGCTCGAGGGCGACCTCCCGCACCGCCGCGGGCCCGGTCTGCTCGTAGCCGGTGCGGAGCACCGGCGTGCCGTTGACGATGGTGAAGACGACGAGGCGGCCGCCGATGCGGGAGCCGTCGGGGGAGAACCGCAGCGGTCCCACACCTGTGTCGGGGAGGGAGATGCGCTGCAGGTGGTCGGAGAGCTCGAGGCGCCCGGCGGCCCCGTCGGCGAACCCGGCGGCCACCGCCTGGACGCCCTCGTAGGCGAAGGCCGCAGGCGCGGGCAGCCCCGGCTCGCCGGTGGCCGCGGTGTATGCCTGTTGCAGGGCCCTGGCCGCCGGCGTGCCCCGCTGGGCGTCGGTGAGGGCGACGCCCACCACACCGTTGGCCAGGTCGCCGGCCTCGGTCAGGAAGGCCTCGCGGTTGGCGACGCCAGCGGCGTCGAAGGCCGCGACCGTCAGCCCGATCTGGGCGGCCTGGCGCAGGATGCGGGCCTCGGAGCGGGCGTCCCCGATCATGACCAGCGAGTCGGGACCGGCGTCGCGGATGCGGCCCAGCTGAGCCGTGTAGTCGGAGTCGGCGGGCCCGAAGGACTCCACGGCGAGGGGGGGCACGCTCCGTTCGGTCAGCCGCTGCCCGACGAGGCGGGCGACGCCCTCGCCGTCGGTGCCGGCGCGGTGGATGATGGCGGGCCGGCGGCGGGACGTCTGGAGGAGCTCCTCGGTGACGGCGAGGGCCGAGGCCGCGGCGCTGGGCGGGACCACGAACACGCTCTTCTGGGCCCGGGCGGCGGCAAGGATCTCGGGCGATGTGGCGAAGGCGACCATGTACGACAGCCCCGCCTCACTGGCGACGCGGGCGGCGCCCACCGAGGCGTCCGAGCTCGCCGATCCGACGAAGGCCATGTACCTGGCGTCGTCGACCGCCCGGAGCATGCCCTCGACCGCCCGGTCGGGGACGTTCCCGTCGTCGAACGACTCGTCGAGCTCCACCGGCAGGCCCTTGAACGGTCCGGCGGTGATGCCACCGGCGGCGTTGATCTGCTCGGCCGCCAGCTTCGCCCCGGCCCGGATCTGGTCGCCGAGGACCTTGGCCTCCCCCGAGAAGGGACCGCCCACGGCGATGAGGATGGTCGGCGGACCGGCGGTGGTCGTGGGCCCGGAGTCCCCGCCGGCGGCGTCGTCGTCGGCGGAGCAGGCCCCGGCGAGGAGCGCCAGGAGCACGACCGCCACCGTCAGTCTCCTCATTCTGTGGTGTCTCCCCTCCCGTCCCGGGCCCGAGCGGGGCCGGGCCCCGTTGGTAGAGTTTGGTCCGTGGTCACCGCCGCGACCCGCTCCGAGGCAGAGCGTCTCTCCGAGGACCTCAGCGTGCTGGCCGAGCCCCACCGCCTCCTCGTGCTGCGCCATCTCCGCCGGGGAGCGCGCAGCGCCGGCTTCCTCGCCTCCGCCGTGGGCATGCCCCCTTCGCTGGCCAGCCACCACCTGTCGGTGCTGGCCGAGGCGGGGCTCGTAACCCGCCGGCGCAAGGGTCACTTCGTCTGCTACGCGGCCAACCGCGAAGCGGTGAAGGAGCTCTACCGGCGTCTCGGCCGGTTGGCCGGTGCCTCCGGTGCCGCCGTCGACGCCGCTCCCGCCGACGACCCTTGCTGAGCCGCGCCGGCCGGGCCTGCGCGGCCCGAACGCAGTGGCCGGCCTGCGTGGCCCGAACGCAGTGGCCGGCCTGCGTGGCCCGAACGC
>DASZOE010000146.1:0-2583 GCA_035550945.1 Acidimicrobiales bacterium | reverse complement strand
GGGGCGGCGGGCCCGGCGGAGGTCCGGACCGCCCTCTCCGACCACGAGCCGGCGGTGCGCCGGAGGGCCTGCGAGATCGCCGCGGGGGTGCCCGCTGTCGACCTCCGGCCCGCGCTCGGCGACGCCGATCCCTCGGTGGTGGAGGCGGCCGCCTGGGCCCTGGGCGAACGGGGTGCGGCGGCGTCCGGCGCGCTCGACGACCTGGCCCGCGTGGCCCGCGAGCATGAGGACGCCCTCTGCCGGGAGGCGGCCGTCGCCGCCCTGGGGGCCGTCGGCGACGAGCGGGGCCTGCCCACGATCCTCGCCGCCACCGGAGACCGCCCTCCGGTGCGGCGCCGGGCGATCATCGCCCTGGCGCCCTTCTCCGGTCCCGAGGTCGACGCCGCCCTGCAGCGGGCGCTCGCCGACCGCGACTGGCAGGTCCGCCAGGCGGCCGAGGACCTCACCGGCCGCGGTTAGGACGGGGGCCGAAGCCTCCCGTCCCTCAGCGCTCGGCGCCCATGAAGAGGACCTTCAGGGACTCGAAGGCCTCCAGGCACTTGCCGGCGCCGAGGACGACGCACTCGAGAGGGGCGTCGACAAGGTGCACGGGGAGCGCCGTTTCCTCGGCCAGGCGACGGTCGAGGCCCCGGAGCATGCCGCCCCCGCCCACGAGGTGGATGCCCTGGAGGATCAGGTCCTGGGCCAGCTCGGGCGGGGCGAATCCCAGGCAGTTGATGACCGAGTCGACGATGGCACGGACCTGCTCGTCGATGGCGTCGCGGACCTCCTCGGGCGACAGGATGGCGGTCTTGGGTAGGCCGCTCATCAGGTCGCGGCCCCGGACCTCGGCCTTCACGTCCTCCTGCACCGGGTAGGCGGAGCCGATGGCGAGCTTGATCTCCTCGGCCGTGCGCTCGCCGATGGCCATGCCGTACTCCCGCCGCACGTAGGACTGGAGGGCGGCGTCGATGTCGAACGACCCGACGCGGATGGCCTGGAGGGCGACGATCCCACCCAAGGAGATCATCGCCGTCTCCGTCGTGCCGCCGCCGATGTCCACCACCATGTTGCCGAGGGGCTCGTGGATGGGCAACCCCGCCCCTATGGCCGCGGCCATGGGCTGGGCCACCAGTTGGGCGTCGGCGGCCCCGGCCTGGCGGGCCGCCTCCTTCACGGCCCGGCGCTCCACCTCGGTGATGGCCGAGGGCACGCAGAGCAGCACCCGCGGGCGCTGGAAGCGGGAGAGGCCGGCGCGCTGGAGGAGCAGGCGGATCATGCGCTGGGTGATCTCGAAGTCGGTGATGGCACCCTTGCGCAGAGGGCGCACGGCCTGGATGTAGCCCGGCGTGCGGCCGATCATGTGCCACGCCTGGTGGCCCATGGCCAGGACGTCCTGGGTCTGGACGTTGAGGGCGATCACGGTCGGCTCGTTGAGCACGATCCCGCGGCTCTTGGCGTAGACCAGTGTGTTGGCCGTGCCCAGGTCGATGGCCAGGTCCCTAGCCAGGGCGCCAGCCCCTCGATCGGGCCCGAGGGCGGCGGGCGGCCTCCTCGGAGAGGCCGTCGGGCGCCAAGGCGTGGAGCTCCCTCGAGAACTCTTTGATGCTGTGCTCCATGGACCGGGGGCGCCGGTTGCGCAGCCACAGCACGGTGCAGCCGACGAGGCTCAGGACGACCGCCATCCCCAGGTACACGAGGTTGCTCATGGCCGGGCACTGCGTTCGGGCCACGCAGGCCGGGCACTGCGTTCGGGCCACGCAGGCCGGGCACTGCGTTCGGGCCGCGCAGGCCGGGCACTGCGTTCGGGCCACGCAGGCCGGGCACTGCGTTCGGGCCGCGCAGGGAGGCCCGAGACGACGTCGGCCACGGGGTGGTCGCAGGCCGACCAGTCCTCGCCTCCCGCCCAGGTCTCCCGCTTCCAGATAGGGACGGTGGCCTTCAGGGTGTCGATGGCCCAGCGCGCCGCCGCGAACGCCTCCGCCCGATGGGGCGCCGATGCGACCACCACGACCGACGTCTCGGTGACGGCCATGGGCCCGCTGCGGTGGAGGAGGACCAGCCGGCCCAGAGCGGGCCACCGGCGCCGGGCCTCGGCCGCGATGGCGGCCAGACGGGGCTCGACCTCTTCCTCGTAGGCCTCGTACTCCAGGGCGGTGACCCCCGGCCGGCCCTCGGAGTGGTCGCGCACGGTACCCGAGAAGAGCACGACGGCACCGCAGTCCGGGCGCACGGCCCAGTCCAGCGCCTCGTGGACCGGGAGCGCCTCACGTGTGAGCGCCATCCAGTCGTCGCCATCGCCTCGGCCCTCGAGCATGCTCTCCTTCTCCACGGGGGCCCCACGTCGGCGTCTTTCGAGCTCTCCGATGGGCCCCATCGCCCCGACACCGCGCCCGCCATGCTACCGGCCGAGGTGCGCCGCCGGTTGCCCCTCGCCCTGAAGGGGAATCGGGGGCACCCGCCGGTATCCTGCCGCGACATGGAGTTCGTCGAGCCGGAGGACGAGCGTTCGTCGTTCGGGTCGCCGCCGCCGCCCGACGACCGCCTCTGGCGCCACCCCTCGGAGATGGCCGGGCGCCTCCCGCCCCCTCCTGCGCCGTCCGG
>DASZOE010000145.1:0-2292 GCA_035550945.1 Acidimicrobiales bacterium | reverse complement strand
GGCGTGCTCGACGCGTTGGCGGGTCTGCCATGGGTGATGGCGCGGCGCAGAAGGGTGCCGCCGGAGGTCGAACGCGGGCTTCGGCTGCTCGACCGCTCTCAGCTGGACTCAACCGCTCGGCAGTACGTCAGGTGACCGGCGGAACCCGTCTGACCAGCCGCACGAGGTGCCCAGACCGCCGTCAGCGCAGCCGATGGAAGAGGGGCACGACGAACCACAGCAGCAGAGCCAGCGCCAGGACAGCCAGCGTCACGGTGATCGTGAGGACGCCGGGAAAGACCAGGTCGCTGACCAAGAACACGACAGCGACGAGGGCGACACCCAGGAAGGCGATGCCGGCGACGGCCTCGTGGCTCGCCGTCCTGACCAGTACGAGCTTGTCGTACGGCTTGCCGCGAAGTCGATGGTACGCGCTCTCGCCGACGAGACACACCAGAGCCACCGCCGTCGAGACGAATCCCACGAAGTAGGCCGCCCGGTCGAGGTCGCGGAGCTCGGCGAAGCGGCTCGAGAAGGGGATCGTGAGGAGAAAGGCGAACAGTACGGCTACCCCGGGCAGGATCACTCTCAGCTCGCTGACGACCTCCTCGAGCTCCCGATCTACGTCATGTTCGTTGCCGGGCTCACCTCGGTACCCGAGGCTGTTGCGGTCCGGGCTCATCGTCGACTCGACCTCCACCGGACGCGACGGGCTGACAGCGTCGTTCGACGGTACATCGGACGAGTCATCACAGCCCCGCGTGGAACGGCGCCGACGCTGGCTAGAGCGGCCGCGACAGAAACGCTCTATGTCCTGCGCCCCTCGCAGTTCACCGCGGCCCCTGACCAACTCGCCAAGGCTCTCCGCGCTGAGGGCAAGCGGAAGGTCGCCGATCACTCAGGAGAACCTTGGGCGGTGGAGCCGGGCACGCACCATCGAGATGGAGGACTTCGCGTCGTTGTCCGACATCGACCCCCTGTACTTCGAGAAGTCGTACTACCTCGGAGCCGACGAGGGGGGCGAGAAGGCGTATGCCCTGCTGCGGGAGACGCTCGAGCGGAGCGAACGCGTGGGCATCGGCCGGTTCGTCATGCGGGCCAAGCAGTACCTCGCTGCCATCCGAGCCGCTGACGAGGTGCTCGTCCTCGAGACGATGTTCTTCGGCGACGAGATCAGGCCCGCCGAGGACCTGGGCCTGCCAGGCGACGTCGACCTGTCAGACCCGGGAGCTGCGCATCGCGGAGCAGCTCGTCGAGTCTCTCACCGTCGACTTCGATCCGAGCTCCTACCAGGACACTTACCGGCAGAGGGTGCTCGATTTGATCGAGCACCAGGCCAAGGGCGAGGCAACAACGCTCGGCGCCCAGAGGAGGAGGCGCCGATCGCGGACCTCATGGCTGTGCTGAAGGCGTCCCTCGCGGACGCCCGGGGCCGCGGCGCACGGGGGAGCGCCGGCGGCCGGCGCACTCTCGACGAGCTCAGCAAGGACCAGCTGTACGACCGGGCGCAGGACGCGGAAATCTCGGGACGGTCCATTATGAACAAGGACCAGCTCATCGAAGCGCTCGAAGACGCGTCGTAGTGCTGCAGCTGCGGCACGGGCCTTCGCAGCCCGTTTTTTCGGGGATGTGCGGGTTGACAAACCCAACCCGTCGGTAGACTTGCATCGTGGGCTTTCTCAACTGGCGAATCTGGGACCGACTCGACGCCCTAGACCGACGCTTCGGGATCAAGCCGTTCTCTTACCAGTCCGGCTCTCCGGTACTCGGTATCGTGGTGATGGCGTTCATGGCCGCACAAGCCGTCAAGCACTTCATCACAGGGCCGCGGGCGATGGCACCTGTAGAGCTAGGACTCGCCGTTGTGGTCGGAGTCGTCGTCTTCCGGCGGGTGCGGGCCAGTCGCCAGGATCGCCGGGATGGCGACCTCAGGCGGTAGAGGCAGACTCACCCGTTCGTCGCGTTCCTCGGGCGTGGGGTGGTGCTTCTCGGGCACGCTGCCAGCCTAGGCGTCGTCGTCCTCGTCCGGCTCCTGGCGAGGATCTGCTACTAGGCCGGGTTTCATGGCAGCAAGGACGGCCATGAACTGGTTCCACTCGGCCTCGGTGAGAGGGAACTGTCGTTGCGGGTGGCGGCGCTGAACCTGCGGCGGCTGGTCAAGCTCGGCCTGGGTCACGACGGGACGTGGGTCCTGGCCGGATAGCGGGTCCTCGGGCTGTCAAAGAGGGACGACTTCACGGCATCACGCCACCTGCGTGGCCGGCTCTCACCCTCGAATGCCAGCTCTTCGGTCGGACATGGCCCGAGGACCCG
>DASZOE010000144.1:0-1562 GCA_035550945.1 Acidimicrobiales bacterium | reverse complement strand
GCCGGTGACGATGGCGATTACCCGGGACGGCCGACGCCGACCAGGTCGGACCGGCCCATGGCCCGGTAGCGGACGGGCGTACCGGTCTGGGAGGCCTCCACCATCTGGTTGTCGCCGACGTAGATGGCGTTGTGGTGGATGCCGGAGACGCTCGGCCCGAAGAACAGGAGGTCGCCGGGCTGGATGGCGCTCAAGGGCACCCGCGTCGTCTCCCGGTACTGGGCCAGGGCGGAGTGGGAGAGGCGGACGCCCCCCGCCCGCCAGGCCCACATGGTGAGGCCCGAGCAGTCGAAGCTGTCGGGGCCCTCCCCGCCCCACTTGTACGGCTTGCCGATCTGGCGCTTGGCCTCGGCCACGGCGGCTGCCGCCCCGCTGGCCACGGGCGGCGCCGGTCCGGCGGCCTTCTCGGGGGCAGGGGCGGCCTTGGGGCCGCCCTTCTGGGCGACGGGCGCCGCCGGCGCCGCGGGGCTGGCCCGCACCGGCGCCCGGGCGGCCTCGTCGGCCTCGCGGCGGGCGGTCTCGGCCGCCACCAGCTGGCCGATCTCGCCCTTAACCCGGCCGAGGCTGTTCCTTTGATCGCGCTCGGCGTCGAGCGCCGCCCGGCGGGCGTCGTTGGCCGAGGAGGCGGCCGCGGCCGCCTCCTCCTCCTCGCCCGCCAGGCGGGCCTGGACGGCGGTGAAGTCCTCGCGGGCCAGCTTGAGCTCGCCCAGGGCGCTCCGCTGGTCGGCGGCCGTGAAGCGCAGGTACTGCTGGCGGAGGACGAGGTTGTCGTTGTCGCTGCGGGCCAGGCGGGAGAAGAACGTCCCGCTGCCGCCCGAGACGTAGGCCTGGATCGCCGCTTGGGCCAGGAGACCGCGTACGGCCCGCATGCGCTCGTCGGCCCGGGCCAGGTCGCCCTTGGCCTTCTCGAGGGACGAGCGGACGGCGTGCAGCTCGAGCTGGGCCCGGTTGTAGCGCTCGGCCGCCTGGCTCACCCGCCTGGCGTCCTCCTCGAGCTGGCGCTCGAGACGGGCCGCCTCCGCCCGCTTCTCGCCGAGCTCGTCGGCGGCGGCCGGCGGGCCGACGAGGCCGGGGAGGAGGAGCGCGAGCCCGACGGTGACGCCGAGCCGCCGTGTGAGCCGTGGGGAGACTTGCCTCACTGCCTTCCGGGGTTCTCGGTTGTCGACGTTGCGGCCGGACCGGGACGAAGCCAAAGAGGGGAGCCGCGACCGCCGAAATTCCGCACAGACGGGCGCCCGGACCCTAACCGTGGTCTCGCGGGGCACGCAAGAATCCCGCGCTACGGTCCCCGCGGTGGCAACGCCCCCAGAGCCGGAACCGGGCCGTCCCGAGGGCGAAGCGGCGTACCGGATCGAGCGCGACTCCATGGGCGAGGTCCGCGTGCCAGCCGGCGCCCGGTGGGGCGCCCAGACCCAGCGGGCCGTCCAGAACTTCCCGGTCTCCGGCATCCGGCTGCACCGTTCGCTGATCCGGGCCCTGGGCACGGTGAAGGAGGCCGCGGCCCGGTCCAACGTCGCCCTCGGGGTGCTCGACGAGGCCCTCGGCGAGGCCATCGCCGCCGC
>DASZOE010000143.1:0-5168 GCA_035550945.1 Acidimicrobiales bacterium | reverse complement strand
CAGGCCGGCCTGCGTGGCCCGAACGCAGTGGCCGGCCTGCGTGGCCCGAACGCAGTGGCCCACCGCTCGCCGTCCACGTGAAGGTGGACTCGGGGATGCACCGGGTGGGGGCCGCCCCCGACGAGGCCGTGCAGGTGGCGTCGGCCGTGCACGAGCGCCCCGAGCTGCGCCTGGAAGGACTGTGGACCCACTTCGCGGTGGCCGACGACCCCGACCCGTCGTTCACCGTCGAGCAGTGCGCCCGCTTCGAGGCGGTCGTCGCCCGCCTGGCCGCGGCCGGGATCCGGCCGCCTCTGCTGCACGCCTGCAACTCGGCGGGCGCCATCGCCCACGCCCGGGCCCGCCACGACCTGGTCCGCTGCGGCCTGGCTCTCTACGGCGTGCCCCCCGCGCCGGCGCTGGCCGGCCACGTCGCCCTCCGGCCCGTCCTCTCGCTCCGGGCCCGGGTGTCCTACGTGAAGTCGGTTGGCGCCGGTGAGGGCATCTCCTACGGGCTGCGGCACCGCTTCGCCGGGGACGCGGTGGTGGCCACCGTCCCGATCGGCTACGCCGACGGCGTGCCCTGGCGCCTGGGCGTCAACGGCGGGGAGGTCCTGATCCGGGGCCGTCGCCGCCCCATCGCCGGGGCCGTGACCATGGACCAGATCACCGTCGACTGCGGCGACGACCACGCGGTCGCGCCGGGCGACGAGGTCGTGCTCATCGGTTCCCAGGGCGACGAGGCGGTGGACGCCTGGGAATGGGCGGGCCGGGCCGGCACCATCGCCTACGAGATCCTGTGCGGCATCGGGCCCCGCGTGCCCCGGATCCACCTCTGACCTCGGCTGGCCGCAGGCAGGTGGGGAGTACCATGCATCGATGCCGTCGCTGGCCGACGTGGAGCGGGAAGCGTCGTCGTGCACCCGTTGCCCGCTGGCTTCCGGCCGCACCAACGTCGTGTTCGGCGTGGGCGATCCGAACGCCGACCTCATGTTCGTCGGCGAGGGACCCGGCGCCCAGGAGGATCTGCAGGGCGAGCCCTTCGTGGGCCGGTCGGGCCAGCTCCTGGACCGCCTCATGCAGGACGAGCTCGGCTCGGGGCGGGACCGCTTCTACGTGTGCAACGTGGTGAAATGCCGCCCTCCCGGCAACCGCGATCCGCGGCCCGACGAGATCGCCACGTGCCGCCCGTGGCTCGATTCCCAGATCGAGCTCGTCGACCCCAAGGTGGTCGTCACCCTCGGCAACTTCGCCACCAAGCTCCTGCTCGAGACGACGGAGGGCATCACCCGGGTGCGGGGCCGCTCGTACCCGTTCCGGCGCGCGCACCTCGTGCCCACATACCACCCCGCAGCCGTCCTCCGCTCGGGTGGCGAGTCCCTCGCCCAGATGCGGGCCGACCTGGTGCGGGCCAAGCGGTTGCTGGCCGCCCCTCCGGCCGAACCGACTTCGCGGGCGACCGAAGCGAGAATGTTCACGTGATCCGCGCCGCCACCAAGTCGGTCGACGACACCCGCGACCTGGCCGCCGAGGTCGCTGCCCTCCTGCGCGCCGGCGACCTGCTGGTGCTCGCCGGGGACCTCGGGTCGGGCAAGACGGCCTTCGTCCAGGGGCTGGCCCGCGGCCTCGGCGTCACCGAGCCCGTCACCAGTCCCGCCTTCGTGCTCGTGCGCACCTACCCCGGCCGGCTGCCCCTCGTCCACGTCGACGTCTACCGCCTCGACCACCTCCAGGAGGTCGTCGAGCTCGGGCTTCCCGAGCTGGTCGACGAGGAAGGCGTGGCCGCCATCGAGTGGGGGGACGTCGTGCTGCCCACGCTGCCCGCCGACTTCCTCGAGATCCGCCTCGAGCAGGGCGACGACGACGACGACCGCACCGTCGCCTTCGACGCCGTCGGCCCGTCGTGGGCGCCCCGGATGGCGGCCCTGGGCCGGGCCGTCGGCGCGTGGGCCGTGGAGGTGTGAGCGGGCCGTGCTGATTCTCGGTATCGAGACGGCGACGCAGCAGGTGGGGTGTGCCATCGGCGGCCACGAGGGCGTGCGGGCCTCGTTCCACGCCGCCCACAAGCGCCGCCACGTGGAGACGCTGGTGCCGGCCATCGAGTTCGTGTGCCGCCAGGCCGACGTCGCCCTCTCGGACATCGGCGCGGTGTGCGTCGACGTCGGCCCCGGCCTCTTCAGCGGCCTGCGGGTGGGCGTCGTCGCCGCCCAGGCCATGGCCCAGGCCCTGCGCGTCCCCGTCATCGGCGTGCCCAGCCTCGACCTCCTGGCCTTCCCGGTGCGCCACACGAGCCGCCTGATCGTCGCCGCCGTCGACGCCCGGCGGGGGGAGCTCTACTACGCGTTCTACCGCCAGGTCCCGGGCGGGGCCCAGCGGCTGTCGCCCTACCGCCTCGGCACCCCCGAGGAGCTCGGGTCCGAGCTGGTGGCGATGGGCGAGGACTACCTGCTCGTAGGGGACGGCGCCGTCCGTTACCCCGAGCTGCTGCGGGAGCTCACCGGCAGCGATTCCGGGGGACCGGCCACCGCCTACCCGTCGGCCGCCGCCCTCGTCGAGCTGGCCCACCCTCTCGCCCTGCGGGAGGAGTTCGTCCCGTCGTGGGAGCTCGAGCCGCTGTACCTGCGGAAGTCCGACGCCGAGATCAACTGGGAGGCGCGCACCGCCCCCGACTGGGCGGTGGGGGCGTGATGGCGGTCCGCCGGCCCGAGGAAGGCGACGACGAGCTCGTCGTCCACCTGGTCCCCATGCGCCGTCGCCACCTGCGCTCGGTGCTCCGCATCGAGGCGATGGTGTACCCCCGGCCGTGGTCGCTCAGCCTGTTCATGAGCGAGCTGGCCCTGCGCAGCACCCGCGCCTACTGGGTGGCCCGGGTGGACGGGGTCGTCGTCGGCTACTGCGGGCTCATGGTCACCGGGGAGGACGGCCACGTGACGACTCTGGCCGTGGACCCGGCAATGCACCGGCGGGGCATCGGCACCCGGCTCCTCCTGGCCCTGGCCGGCGAGGCCATCCGCCGGGGGGCCACCGGCCTCACGCTGGAGGTGCGCATGAGCAACAAGGCGGCCCAGGAGCTGTACCGCAGGTTCGGCTTCCGCCCCGCGGGGGTGCGCCGCAACTACTACGTCGAGACCAACGAGGACGCCCTCGTGATGTGGGCCGACGACGTGGACGATCCCGCGTACGCCCGCCGCCTGGCCGAGATCGAGGCCCAGCTCCCGGGCGTCACCCTGGTGGAGGAGCAGAAGCCGTGGTGACCCCGCGCGCCGACCTCGCCAGCCCCGCGTTGATCCTCGGCATCGAGACGTCCTGTGACGAGACGGCCGCCGCCGTCGTGGCCGACGGGGCCGCGGTCGTGTCCTCCGTGGTGTCCAGCCAGGTCGACCTCCACGCCCGCTTCGGCGGGGTCGTCCCCGAGATCGCCAGCCGGGCCCACGTGCGCCTGCTCAGCCCGGCTGTGGCCCAGGCCCTCGTGGAGGCGGGGATCGAGGGCCGCGACATCGACGCCGTGGGCGCCACCGTGGGACCGGGCCTGGCCAGCGCCCTGCTGGTCGGCGTGAGCGTGGCCAAGAGCCTCGCCCTCGTGTGGAAGGTCCCGTTCGTGGGCGTCAACCACATGGAGGGCCACCTCTACGCCTGCTTCCTGCACGACCCCGACATCGAGCTGCCCGCCGTCGTCCTCCTGGTCTCGGGCGGTCACACCATGCTCGTCCTCATGGAGGGTCACGGGCGCTACCGGCTCCTCGGCACGACGGTCGACGACGCCGTCGGCGAGGCCTTCGACAAGGTGGCCCGCTTCCTCGGTCTGGGCTATCCCGGCGGTCCGGCCATCGATCGCATCGCCGAGGTCGGCGACCCCGGGGCCGTGGCCTTCCCCCGGGCCATGGAGAACGAGGGCTACGACTTCTCCTTCAGCGGGCTGAAGACGGCGGTCACCCGCTACGCCCGGGCCAACCCCGAGGCCGAGGTGGCCGACGTCGCCGCGTCCTTCCAGCATGCCGCCGTCGAGGTGCTGGTGACCAAGTCCCGGCGCGCCGGCGTCGACACGGGAGCCCGCTGCCTGTGCCTGGGCGGCGGCGTCGCCGCCAACTCGGAGCTCCGCCGCCGGGTGGCCGAGGTGTGCGCCGAGGACGGCATCAAGGCGGTGATCCCGTCGCCCCACCTCTGCACGGACAACGCGGCGATGATCGCGGCCGCGGCCTGGTGGCGGTTGCGCTCCGACGGGCCCACGTCGCTGGAGGCCGGCGTGGCGCCCAACCTCCGGCTGGCCTGACGGCCCCGCTCGCCTGACGGCCGCTTGAAGGGGCCCGGGGGGCTGCTATCGTTAGCACTCGTACAGAGAGAGTGCTAACGGCATACCCCAACGGAGGTCCACCGCGCATGAACCTGAGGCCCCTCGAAGACCGCATCATCGTCCGGCCCAGCGAGGCGGAGCAGACCACGGTCAGCGGCATCGTCATCCCCGACACGGCCAAGGAGAAGCCCCAGCAGGGGGAGGTGGTGGCCGTCGGTCCGGGCCGCCGCTCCGAGCAGACGGGCGAGCTGATCCCCGTCGACGTCAAGGCCGGCGACACCGTCGTCTACAGCAAGTACGGCGGCACCGAGTTCACCGTCGACGGCGAGGACCTGCTGATCCTCAACAGCCGCGACGTCCTCGCCATCGCGGACAAGTAGCCGATGCCCAAGCAACTGAAGTTCGAGGAGTCGGCGCGGCGCGCCCTCGAGGCCGGGGTGAACAAGATGGCCGACGCCGTCAAGGTCACCCTCGGGCCCAAGGGCCGCAACGTCGTCATCGAGAAGAAGTTCGGCGTGCCCACGATCACCAACGACGGTGTCACCATCGCCAAGGAGGTCGAGCTCGAGGACCCCTTCGAGAACATGGGCGCCCAGGCCGTCAAGGAAGTGGCCACCAAGACCAACGACGTGGCCGGCGACGGCACCACGACGGCCACCGTCCTCGCCCAGGCCATCCTCCACCAGGGCATGCGCAACGTGGCCGCCGGCGCCAACCCCCAGGCCCTCAAGCGGGGCATCGACGCCGCCGTGGCCGCCGCCGTCCAGTCCATCGCGTCGCTGGCCAAGGAGGTCGACGACCGTACCGAGATCGCCAACGTCGCCACCATCTCGGCCGGCGACCGCACCATCGGCGAGGTGATCGCCGACGCCATCGACAAGGTGGGCAAGGACGGCGT
>DASZOE010000142.1:0-4618 GCA_035550945.1 Acidimicrobiales bacterium | reverse complement strand
GAGCAACCTCCCCGTCCCCTTCACCGGGCCCCGCAACGATCCCGGCGAGGACCCCTTCGCCGAGAAGCGGGACAGCCGCGGCCTCCGCCTGGGCTGGACGACCGGGACCTGCGCCAGCGCCGCGGCCAAGGCCGCGGCCGTCGGGCTGTTCGCCGGCTCGGTGCCCGACGCCGTCGACGTGGCCCTCCCGGACGGGACCCGCCAGTGGTTCGAGGTGGAGCCCGCAGGGGCGACGAGGGCGGTGGTGGTCAAGGACGCGGGCGACGACCCCGACTGCACGAACGGCGCCCGCATGACCGCCAAGGTGAGCCTGGCCCGCCACAGCGACGAGAACGAGCTCATGGCCGGGCCGGGCGTGGGCGTCGTCACCAAGCCCGGCCTGGGACTGACCATCGGCACCCCGTCGATCACCCCTGTCCCCGAGCGCATGATCAACCTGGCCCTGGCCGAGGTCACCGACCTTCCCCTCACCGTCACCTTCTCGGTGCCCGACGGGGAGGAGATGGCGGCCCACACGTCCAACGCCCGCCTCGGCATCGTCGGCGGCATCTCCATCCTGGGCACGACCGGGGTCGTCAAGCCCTATTCGACGGCCGCGTGGCGGGCGTCGATCGTGCAACAGATCGACGTGGCCGCGGCCCAGGGCGAGATCAGCATGGTGCTCGCCACCGGGAGCCGCACCGAGCGCCTGGCCATGCGGCTGATCCCCAAGCTCGACGACGTGTGCTTCGTGGAGGTGGGCGACTACAGCGGCACGGCACTGCGCAAGGCAGGGTCGGTGGGCATCCACCACTGCGTGCTGGTCGGGATGGCCGGCAAGATCAGCAAGCTGGCCGCGGGGACGATGATGACCCACTTCCGGCGATCGAAGGTCGACGGAAAGCTGCTGGCCGCAGTCGCCCGCTCGGCCAAGGCGCCCAGCGAGGTGGTCAAGGCGGCCACCGCCACCAACACGGCGCGCCACTTCTTCGAGACCTGCATCGCCATGGGGGCCACGGAGGCGCTCACCAGGGTCTGCGAGCTGGCCAAAGAGGCGTGCCAGGAACACACCAAGGGCGTCGTGTCCGTCGACGTGCTCATGGCCGACTACGAGGGCGAGCGGATCGTGGCCCGTGCCTGAGTCCTTGGCCGTGGTCGGCGTCGGCGGCGGCCTTCCGGGCGGCGGCGGCAAGGACGCGGCCCGGGCGGTGGAGGACGCCGACCTGGTGGTGGGCGCGGCCCGGCACCTGGACGCCGTCGCCCCGTCCGCGCCCCGGCGGCTGGCTCTCACCGGCGACCTGGGCCCGGCCCTGGACGCGATCGCCGCCGAGGCGGGCCGGGTGTGCGTGCTGGCCTCGGGCGACCCGGGCTTCTTCGGCATCGTCCGGGCCCTGGCCGAGCGCTTCGGCCCCGAGTCCCTCGAGGTCCATCCCGCACCGTCGTCGGTGGCCATCGCCTACGCCCGCCTCGGCCTTCCCTGGGACGACGCCGTCGTCGTCTCCGCCCACGGCCGGTCGCTCGCCGAGGCCGCCCGGCGAGCCGCGGCCGCGCCCAAGGTTGCCGTCCTTACCGCGCCCGACGCCCGCCCCCAGGACCTCGGCCGCGAGCTGTTGGCCCTCGGCGCCCGCCACCGTCGGGTCGTGGTCTGCAGCCGGCTGGGGGAGAGCGCGGAGGCGGTCACCGAGACCGACCTGGCCGGCCTGGCCGCGGGCGCGTGGGACCCTCTGGCCGTCGTCGTGCTGCTCGACGGGCCGGCCACTGCGTTCGGCTCACTCGGGCCGGGCGTCGCTGCCCGGCCGGTGCTGGCCTGGGGGCTGGCCGACGCCGACTTCGCCCACCGCCAGGGCATGGTCACCAAGGCCGAGATACGCGCCGTCGCCCTGGGCAAGCTCGCCATCCCTCCGGCGGGCGTGGTGTGGGACGTAGGGGCCGGGAGCGGCAGCGTGGCCGTGGAGTGCGCCCGTCTCGCGCCCGCCCTGCGGGTGCTGGCCGTGGAGCGCGACCCGGGGGACGCGGCCCGCATCCGCGCCAACGCCGCCGCCCACGGCGTCACCGTCGAGGTCGTCGAGGGCGAGGCCCCGGGCTGCCTGGCCGGGCTCCCGGCGCCCGACCGGGCCTTCGTCGGCGGTGGGGGGCTGGCCGTCCTCGACACCGTGCTCGCCCGCCTCGCGCCCGGCGGGCGGGTGGTCGCCACGTACGCCGCCCTCGACCGGGCCGCGGCGGCCGCCGAGCGCCTCGGCGCCCTCGTGCAGGTGGCGGTCGGCCGGGGTCAGGCCCTGCCCGACGGCGGCGTCCGGCTGGCCGCCGAGAACCCCGTGTTCGTGGCGTGGGGCCCGTCTCCGGAACGGGCGGTGGACACGTGAGCCCCGGGCCGAGCTTCCACCGCCAGTTCGGCGAGGTGCTGTCCGTGTCCGTCACCGAGCGGGGCCGGGTCCTGGCCGAGCGCCTCCCCTTCCCGGCGGTCCACGGGCACGCCGCGGCCGCGGTCCGCCAGCGGTGGGCGACGGTCGACGGCCTGGTGCTGTTCCTGGCGACGGGCGCCGCGGTGCGGATCGTGGCTCCCCTCCTGGCCGACAAGGCCACCGACCCCGCGGTGGTGTGCGTCGACGAGGCCGGCCGCTTCGCAGTGGCCCTCTGCGGCGGCCATGCCCGCCGGGCCAACGAGCTGGCCGGGTGGGTGGCCGCCGACCTCGGGGCCACGCCGGTGGTCACGACCGCCACCGACGCCGTGGGCCTGGCCCCGCTCGACCGGCTGCCCGGGCTGGTCGCCGAGGGCGACGTGGCCGGCGCGACCGCCGCCCTCCTCGACGGCCGCCCTCCCCTCGTCGTGAACGAGCTGGGCTGGCCACTCCCGCCGTCGCTCGACCGGGGCGGCCCCGGCTCCGTGCCCGAACGGAGTGGCGGCTCCGTGCCCGAACGGAGTGGCGGCTCCGTGCCCGAACGGAGTGGCGGCCCCGAGCTGGTCCTGGTCACCGACCGGACCGTTCCCCGGACCGGGGGTCTCGTCGCCCTCCACCCGCCCTCCCTCGTCGTCGGCGTGGGCGCCGCCACCGACGCCCCGGCAGCCGAGTCCGCCACCCTCCTCGAGCAGGCCCTCGCCGGCGCCGGGCTGGCCCGGGCCTCGGTGGCCGAGGTCGCCACCATCGACCGCCGGGCCGCGGATCCGGTGGTCACCGCCCTGCGCCTCCCGGTGCGGGCCTTCACCGCCGCGCAGCTGGCCGAGGTCGACGTGCCGTCGCCCAGCCCGGCGGTGGCCGCGGCGGTGGGCACGCCCAGCGTGGCCGAGGCCGCCGCCCTCCTCGCCGCCGGGCCCGGCGCCCGGCTGGTGGTCCCCAAGATGGCCGGCGGGTCGACGACCGTCGCCGTCGCCCGCCGGCGCCGGCCCCGGGGGCGGCTGACCGTCGTCGGCCTCGGGCCGGGCGGGGCCGACCACCGCACCCCGGCGGCGGAGGCCGCGGTGCGGGACGCCGACGTGGTCATCGGCTACGGGCCCTACGTCGACGCCTGCGCCGACCTCCTCGGCCCCGGCCACGAGGTGGTCCGCAGCCCCATCGGCGACGAGGTGGTGCGGGCCAAGTCGGCGCTGGCCGAGGCGGGCGCCGGCCGCCGGGTGGCCCTCGTCTCCTCGGGCGACCCCGGGGTCTACGCCATGGCCACGGTCGTCCTCGAGCGGGCCGACGACGAGGCCGGCGACGTCGACATCGAGGTCGTCCCCGGGGTCACCGCCGCCCTGGCCGCGGCCGCCCTGCTCGGCGCACCCCTGGCCCACGACCACGCGGTGATCAGCCTCTCCGACCTCCTCACGCCCTGGGCCGCCATCGAGGCCCGGCTCCGGGCGGCCGCGGCCACCGACCTGGTGGTCGCCCTCTACAACCCGCGCTCCAAGGGCCGGTCGTGGCAGCTGGACGCCGCTCGCCGGGTGCTGCTCGAGCACCGTGCGCCGGACACGCCCGTGGGCCTGGTCACCGACGCCACCCGTCCGGGCCAGCGCGTGGTCCTTACCAGCCTCCGGGCTCTCGACCCGCAGGCCGTGGGCATGACCACCTGCGTCGTCGTCGGCTCGTCGACGACGACGGTCACCGGCGGCCGCATGGTCACCCCGCGGGGGTACCAGCGGTGAGCTACACCGTCGCCGTCGACGACCGCTGCACCGCCTGCGGCGCCTGCCTCGTCACCTGCCCCGAGCGGGCTCTGGTGGCCGCCCCCCGCCGCCCGGCCTCGATCGACAGCCGGTGCACGGGGTGCCTGGCCTGCATCGAGATCTGCCCTCGTGACGCGCTGACGGTGGAGGAGGCCTCGTGACCCCCTCCCGTTCTTGGGGCGCGCGGGTGCACCCCATCGAGGCGGAGAGCTACCGGATCCTCGTCGAGCGGGTCGACCTGTCGGCCTTCGGTCCCCTGGGTCGGGAGGTGGTCGCCCGCGTGATCCACGCCACCGCCGACGTCGGCTACGCCGAGACCATGGGGGTCGACGAGCAAGCGGTGGCCGCAGGTGTCGACGCCCTCCGGGCAGGGGTGCCCGTGGTCACCGACGTGGAGATGGTGCGCCACGGCATCGCCGGGGTGGACGCCGGCTGCTACCTGCCCGGGAGGACGGTCACGGCCCCCGCCGGCCTCACCCGGAGCGCGGCGGGCATGCG
>DASZOE010000141.1:0-2009 GCA_035550945.1 Acidimicrobiales bacterium | reverse complement strand
CGGAGGAGGCCGGTGGCCAACCAGAAGGCAGGGGCCGAGGACGTCTCGACGCTCGTGCGCGACATCGGCACGATGCTCGTCGAGTACGTCAAGCAGGAGACGCTCGACCCGGTCAAGGGCCTGGCCCGCTTCGTGGCCGTGGGCATGGCCAGCATGGTCGTGACCGGGATCGGCATCATCCTCCTCCTGCTGGGCGGCCTGCGCCTCCTGCAGACGGAGACGGGTTCGACCTTCGACGGGCACCTCACGTTCCTGCCGTACGTGTTCGCCCTGATCGTGTGCGCCGCCGTCGCCGTCGGCGCCCTCCGGGCCAGCTCCGGCCCCAATCGCAAGGGAGAGAAGTGACCGACGACCGCCGCGTCACGCGAGCCGACATCGAGGCCAAGGCGCGCCAGCTGCAGGGCGAGGTGGAGCAGGCGGGGGAGTCGGCCAAGGGGCCGGCCACGATCATCGCCGGCGTGGCCGTCGTCGTCCTTCTCGGCGTCGTCTTCCTCCTGGGAAAGCGGCGCGGCAAGCGCCAGACCACCACCATCGAGATCCGGCGGGTCTGATGCTGCGCTCTCTGACCCGGCTCGGCGTCGTCCGGGGTCTGCTGGGCGGCAACCGCGGCTGGTTGGCCCTCGGGGCGGTCGCCACCGGCGTCCGCGCCGTGGGGAAGATGGCCCGCAAGGAGCCCAAGGTGGTGTTCTCCGAGGAGCTCGATCCCGGTCAGACGCTCGTGATCACCCATCTCACGCGCCACGTGAAGTAGGCCCCGCCTCCGTGGCCGAACGGAGTGGCACGAGCCGCCCCTTCGTCCCCGGCGAGCGCGTCCTGCTCGTCGACTCCAAGGACCGGCGGTACCTGGTCACGCTGCGGGAGGGGGCCGAGTTCCACAGCCATGCCGGGGTGACGCCCCACGCCGACATCCTCGGCCGGGAGGAGGGGACGACGGTGCGCTCGGGCACCGGCGCCCGGTACCTCGTGGTGCGGCCGACCCTCTCCGACTTCGTGCTCTCGATGCCCCGGGGTGCCCAGGTGATCTACCCCAAGGACCTCGGACCCCTCCTGCTGCTCGTCGACGTCTTCCCCGGGGCGCGGGTGCTCGAGGCGGGGGTCGGGTCGGGAGCCCTCTCCATGGCTCTGGTCCGGGCCGGGGCCTCGGTGATCGGGTACGAGGTACGCGACGACTTCGCGGCCAAGGCCCGGGCCAACGTGGAGTCCTTCCTGGGCCCGGGCTCCGAATACACGGTCGTGACCCGTGACGTCTACGAGGGGATCGAGGAAACGGGGCTCGACCGGGTGGTGCTCGACCTCCCCGAGCCATGGAGGGTGGTGCCCCACGCCCGGCAGGCCCTGCACCCGGGCGGCATCCTGGTGTCGTACCTACCCTCGATCGTCCAGGTCGCCCAGCTCCGCGACGCGTTGGCGGCCGGCGCCTTCGGCCTGGCCCGCAGCATCGAGGTCCTCGAGCGGAGCTGGCACCTTCAGGGACAGGCCGTACGTCCCGATCACAGGATGGTGGCCCACACTGGGTTCCTGACCAGCGCCCGCCTGCTCGCCCCCGAGTCGTGAACCGCTCCGCGCCATGAACCTCCTCGACCTCATCGTCGTCGCCGTCCTGGTCTCCGCCGTGATCGGCGGCTACCGCATCGGCTTCGTCGTGGGGGCCACGGCGTGGCTGCTCCTGGCCCAGGGCCTGGTGCTGGCCACCCTGGTCCTTCCCGCCATCGACGACGCCATCGGGCCCCGCAACCCCGGCACCGCCCTGGTGGTCGAGGTCACGGTCTTCTTCGGCGCCGGATTCGCGGGGCTCTACGCCGGGCGGTGGATGGGACGCGCCTTCCGGACCGCCCTGGTCCCGCCCGAGGCGCGGGGCGGCGACCGCCGGGCGGGGGCCGTCACCGGCCCGCTGGCCGCCCTCGTCCTGATCTGGCTCGTGGCCATCCCGGCCATGACCTCGGCCCCCGGCTGGTTCGCCCGCCAGGCTCACAGGTCGCTGGTGTCGCGGGCGGTGGCGGCCGCCCTCC
>DASZOE010000140.1:0-3940 GCA_035550945.1 Acidimicrobiales bacterium | reverse complement strand
GGTCAAGGGGCAGGCCTCCGGCGCGGGCGAGACGGTGACGTCGCGCGCCAAGGGGGCGACCAGCAAGGTGAAGTCCGACGCCAAGCGCTCGACGGAGAACGTCAAGGGTGAGGCCAAGCAGGCGGCCGCGTCGACCAAGGGCCGGGCCAAGAAGGCGGCCGTGGCGACCAAGGGCGAGGCCAAGAAGGCGGCGGCCACCACGAGGGGCCGGGCCAAGAAGGCGGCCAAGTCGACCCGCGCCGCGGCCAAGTCGACCCGCTCGCCGGCCAAGTCGACCCGCCCGCCGGCCAAGTCGACCCGTTCGGCGGGCAAGTCGACCCGCTCGGCGGCCAAGTCGTCCCGTTCGGCGGCCAAGTCGACCCGCTCCCGGGCGGCTCGCTAGCAGCGCGCCCGGCGCGCTCGGGCCGGGCCTGACCTCGCCCGGGCGTCGGTTCGACGGCCGCCTGCAGCTCGTCGCCGGCTGAGCCACCTACGATGAGGAACATGACCGCGGAGGCGGGCTGGACGCCGCTGGGCCGGCCCGACCGCCCTCGCGTCGGCGAGTCCGCGTTCAGCCGGCTGGCGGTCGTCCACGGCCTGTCCACCGCGGGGGACACGCTCATCACCATGGCCCTGGCCGGGTCGCTGTTCTTCTCCATCTCCCCCTCGGCCGCCCGGGGACGGGTGGCGCTCTACCTGCTGCTGACGATGGCCCCGTTCGCGGTCGTCGCTCCGTGGCTGGGCCCCGTCCTCGACCGCCGCCGGGGCGGACGCCGGAACATGGTCATCGCCGCCAACGCCGGGCGGGCGGTGGTCTGCTTCCTCATGGCCCGCCACGTGCAGGGCCTCCTGCTCTTTCCCGAGGCCTTCCTCGCGCTCGTGCTGTCCAAGGCCTACCTGATCACGAGGAGCGCCCTGGTGCCGGCCACCGTCGGCCACGACCGCGAGCTGGTGGAGGCCAACTCGCGCCTCGCCGTCCTCGCCGTGCTGGCCGGGTTCGTCGCCGCCGTCCCCGGGGCCGCGGTGCTCAAGATCGGCTTCCTCGGTGCCCCGTGGGTGATGCGCCTCGCCGGCGTGGTCTTCATCGTCGCGACGGTGGCCAGCTTCCGCCTGATCCGCCCTCCCGAGCCGGCGGCGACGGAGGCCGCGGTCGCCGTCGAGAAGGCCGAGCTGCACGCCGCCAGCATCCGGCTGTCGCTGACGACCATGGCCGTGCTGCGGGGTGTGGTCGGCTTCCTGGTGTTCCTGGTGGCCTTCGCCTTCCGGCGCGATGACGCCCCGGCCTGGTGGTACGGCCTCGTGCTCGCCGCCAGCATGGCCGGTTCGTTCGTGGGGGCAGCGGTGGCGCCCCGGCTGCGCCGCCGTTTCGCCGAGGAGCGGATCCTCGCCGGGTCGGTGCTCGCCGTCGCGCTCGTGGGCGCTGCTGCGGCCCAGGTCGGGGGGAGGACGGCCGTCAGCGTGCTGGCCGGCGTGCTGGGCGTGTCCGCGGCCACCGGGAAGCTCGCGTTCGACAGCATCGTCCAGCGCGACGCGCCTGACGCGGTTCGGGGTCGCACCTTCGCCCGCTTCGAGACCCGGTTCCAGCTGATCTGGGTCTCCGGGGCCGCGATCCCCGTCGTGATCCCGATCTCCAGCTGGGTGGGGATGGGCCTCATCTCGGGCGTCACCGGCGTGGCCTTCATCCTCTACGTGCTCGGCCTGTCGGCGGCCCACCGGGCCGGGGCCCGGAAGTGACGCGACTCCCGTCCTAGTCGTCGGGCAGGTCGATCCTCGCCAACCAAAGGCCGGGGGCGTCGACCTCGGCGGGCGTGGGAAGCTCCCGCTCGCTGTTCCACAGCCGGCGCAGCCCTTCCTCGCCGGCCCGCTCGACGACGCCCTCGACGAAGGCCCCGCCCCGCTCGTAGGCGTTCGCCTCGATGGTCACGCCCAGGAGGCGGGCCGCGAAGCGGTCGCCCTCGCCGGCCTCCACCCGCCGCCGGTTCATCGCCTCGCCCACCATCTGGTGAGCGCCCACCAGGCGCCGCCCCACGAGCTCTATGACGTGGTCGACGTAGCCCACGATGACGGTGACCAGCGTCGCCAGGCGGGCCAGCACCTCCCGCTGGGCGTCGGTCTGGACCGCGCCGAGCAGCGTCTCCGGGTTCCCGAGCACCTGCTGCAGGGCCTGGGGGTCGGTGGGGTCGAGCTCACCCAGGCTGGCCTCCACCGCGTCGGGGTTGACCTCGAAGCGGCTGACGTAGTCCTCGACCAGGGCGTGCACGCGGGCCCGCACGTGGGGCCGGCCGAGGACGGCGTGGGTGGTCACCTCCCGCAGGCACACCCACATCCGCAGGTCGACGGCGGGCAGGCTCCACTCGGTGGCGAACTCGTCGATGTTGCGGGGGACGACAAGGAGCTGGTCGGCCGGCGGACGGGGGAGAGGATGGTCGTACTGGCCCAGCCCCCGCCGGGCCAGGTGGCCCACCATGTAGCCCGACTGCACCCCGAGAAGCACGGGGCCGAGGATCTTCCCGAGGTCGCCGAGGAGCTGGGTGGCGGCGTCCTCGTCGCTCTGGGGGCCGGAGGGGGAGTCCGAGAGGGCACGCGCCAGGTGCTCGAGGAACGGGCGGTAGGTCTCCATGCTGTGGAGGGCCCAGTCGCCCCGCGTCACGGGCAGCGCGCTCAGCACGCCCCCGGCGATGGACGTGGACATCCCGGTGGCCTCGCTGACGTGCAGGTCGGCAACCCGGAGGAGCTCCTCCAGGCGCATGCGCTCGAGAGGGTCGATGTTCCCCTCCGAGGCGCCGTCGGTGGCGATCCACTGCGCCGTCTGGCGGGCCACGTCCCAGTTGACCGGACCCTGGCCACCGAACCACCGGGCCAGGTCGCCGAACATCGGCCAGCCCTCGAAGGGGTTCCGTCCGCCCGGCGGTTCGCTGCTCACCGGGCCGATGCTACGCCCGGGCGGGGCCGTCCGGACCCCGGGCCGAAGTCAGGAGGAGACGGGCCGCGCCGCGAGGACGACGGTGACCGAGCGGCGGCGACCGTCGCGCACCAGGTCGAGGTTGGCGACGCCCCCGGGCCCGATGGCGCGCACCATCACCACCAGCTCGCCCATCGAGTGCACCGGCCGCCCGTTGACGCCGACGATGACGTCGCGCCGCGCCAGCCCGCCGATCGCGGCCGGGCTCCCGCTCTTCACCTGGGCGACCATGGCGCCGCCTTCGACGTCGAGCTCGGCGGCGAGGCCGTGGACGTCGGTGCCCTCGATGCCGAGCCAGGGATGGACGACCCGGCCGGTGCGGATGAGCTCGTCGGCCACCGACCGGGCCACGTCGATGGTGGTGGCGAACCCAGGGCTCGCCGCGCCGGGGCCGTCGGTGGCGAGCGCACTGGTGATGCCGATGACCGCGCCGTTCTCGTCGAGCAGGGCGCCTCCCGAGGACTCCGGGGCGACGCGGGCGTCGGTCTGGATCATGTCGAAGAGGGTCTGCGTCTCCCCGAGGGGACGGACCTCGCGGTGGAGCGCGCTGATGACGCCGACGGTGACCGAGGAGCCGATGGCCACCGCCGTCTGGCCCACGTGGAGGTCCATGGCACTGCCGAGGGTGGCCACCGGGAAGGGCCCTCCGTCGAGCTTGACGACGGCGGTGTCGGTATCGGGGTCGCGGCCGACGACCTTGGCCGCCACCTCCCGACCGCTGGCCAGCAGGGCCCGCACCGAAGTCGCCCCGCCGACCACCCGGGCGTTGGTGAGGACGTGCCCGTCGGTGCGGAAGATGACGCCGGAGCGCGTCTCGGCCTGGTCGCCGGTCTCGACGCGCAGCTGCACGATGGCGGGCCGGGCCCGCTCCGCGATCTCGGCGATGGGCGAGTTGGCGACCGTCCACCGGGGCCCGGCGAGCTGGCGCTCGACGGCCACGGGCGCGGCCCGGTCGCTGCCCTGGAGGCCGAGGACGATGAGCACGAGACCCGTCGACAC
>DASZOE010000139.1:0-3249 GCA_035550945.1 Acidimicrobiales bacterium | reverse complement strand
GTGCTGGTCCTCGACCCAGGCCCGGCGAACCGCATGGGTGGCGTCGGGGGCGGGGAGGTCCACGGCGGTGAGCGAGCCGTGGCCGGCTCCATGCCCGAACGAAGTGTCAGCGGACGCCATGGCCCGCTACGGTAGCTGCGTTCGTAGGAGTGATCGCTCTAGGAGTAACGACACCCGTGGACGACGAGAGCATCCGCAAGGGCGCGGACTGGGAGCGCCGGGGCGACTACGGCGACATCGCCTACGAGGTCGCCGAGGGCATCGCCAAGATCACGATCTGCCGGCCCGAGGTGCGCAACGCCTTCCGGCCCCAGACCGTCGTGGAGATGGCCGACGCCTTCGACCGGGCCCGCGACAACCCCGAGATCGGCGTCGTCATCCTCACCGGCCAGGGGCCGCTGGCGTTCTGCTCGGGGGGCGACCAGAAGATCCGGGGCGACGACGGGTACCGTGACGAGCACGGCGTCGGGCGGCTCAACGTCCTCGACCTGCAGGTGCAGATCCGGCGGCTGCCCAAGCCCGTCATCGCCATGGTCGCGGGATACGCCATCGGCGGGGGCCACGTGCTCCACGTCGTCTGCGACCTCACCATCGCCGCCGACAACGCCCGCTTCGGGCAGACCGGGCCGCGCGTCGGATCCTTCGACGGGGGCTACGGCGCCGGTCTCCTGGCCCGCACCGTCGGCCAGAAGAAGGCCCGGGAGATCTGGTTCCTGTGCGAGCAGTACGACGCCGCCCAGGCTGTGGGCATGGGGCTGGTGAACAAGGTCGTCCCCCTCGCCGACCTCGAGGTGGAGACCGTCGCCTGGTGCCGCAAGGTCCTCGAGAAGAGCCCGTTGGCCCTCCGCCTCCTCAAGGCCGGCTTCAACGCCGACAGCGACGGGCTGGCCGGGATCCAGCAGCTGGCCGGCGACGCCACCCTCCTCTACTACCTGTCGGAGGAGGCCCAGGAAGGGCGGGACGCCTACGTGGAGAAGCGGGCGCCGGACTTTCGTCGGTTTCCGCGGCGGCCTTGATCGCTCTCCTCTCCTCTTTCGCCCCCGCGCCCGCTTCTGCACGTGGCTGAGGAGGAGAAGAAGGTCAGAGGCAACCTCTCTCTGTGGATACAGGGGGCGCGGCCTCGCACACTCGGCGCCGCCCTCGCCCCTGTCCTCGTCGGTACGGCCGTTGCGTCGCGGTACGGGCCGGTTATCTGGTGGCGGGCCCTCGTCGCACTGGTTGTCGCCCTCGCCCTGCAGGTGGGGGTCAACTACGCCAACGACTACTCGGACGGGGTGCGGGGCGTCGACCGACAGCGCAAGGGCCCGGTGCGGCTCACAGCCTCGGGCCTGGTCCCGGCCCGGTCGGTGAGGCGGGCCGCGCTGCTCGCCTTCGGGGTGGGCGCCGTGGCCGGGTTGGTCCTCGCGCTGGCGGTCGACCTGCGGCTCATCCTGGTCGGGGTGGCGGCCATCGGCGGCGCCGCCCTCTACAGCGGCGGCCCCCGGCCCTACGCGTCGGCGGGGCTGGGCGAGGTCTCGGTGCTCGTGTTCTTCGGGCTGGTGGCGACCTGCGGCTCGGCCTACGTCCAGCTGGAGCGGGTGCCGTGGCTGGCCGTCGGCGGGGCAGTCGCCGTGGGCCTGCTGGCCTGCGCCATCCTCCTCGTGAACAACCTGCGCGACGTCGAGAGCGACGCCGCCTCGGGCAAGCGCACGCTAGCGGTCAGGATCGGCCCCGCCGCCACCCGCTCCCTCTACACCGCCACGGTGGCGGGCGGCCTGGCCGCGCCGCTGGCCCTGGCCCCCGTCGCCCCCGGCGCCCTGCTGGCCCTGGCCGCGGCGCCGCTGGCCGCCGGACCGGTGCGCACGGTCGCCACCCGCCGCGACCCCCGCTCGCTCGTCGCCGCCCTGGTGGGCACGGCCCGGCTGCAGCTCGTCCTATCCGTCCTCCTCGCCGTGGGTCTGTGGCTCTAGCGGTGGAGCACCGGGTGCGCGTCCCGCTGCGGGAGCCCGTGGCCGGGCTGGCGGCGGTCAGCGCCACCCTCCTCCAGGGGCCGTCAGGATGGGGGGAGCACACCGAGCCCCCTCCGGGCTACCCCGTCGACGCCAAGGCGGCCCGGCGGGCGGCCGAGGAGGCCGCGTTCGCGACGTGGCCCCGGCCCGTGCGCGACAGGGTGGCGGTGAACGGCCTGGTGCCGGCGCTGGCGCCCGACCGGGCCGCGGCGGTGGGGGCCCGGGCGGTGGCCGCCGGGTTCTCGTGCCTAAAGATCAAGGTCGGGCCGGGCGTCGACGACGACCGGGTGGCCGCGGTCCGCGACGCCGTTGGCCCCCACGTGCGCCTGCGGCTGGACGCCAACGGGACCTGGGACCTGGACGGGGCCGCCGGCGCCCTGCGCCAACTGGCCCGCCACGGCCTCGAGCTCGTCGAGCAGCCCGTCACCACCCTCGACGACCTCGCCCGCCTGCGCCGGCGGGTGGACGTGGCCGTGGCCGCCGACGAGTCGGTGCGCGGGCTCGACGACGCCCGGGAGCTGGCCCGGCTGGAGGCGGCCGACGCCGTGGTCGTCAAGGTGCAGCCCCTCGGAGGGGTGGCCCCGGCCATGGCGGTGGCCGAGGCCGCAGGCGTGCCGGCCGTGGTCTCCGCGCTCTACGAGACGTCGGTCGGGGTGGCTGCCGGCCTGGCCCTGGCCGCCGCCCTCCCCGAGCTGCCGTATGCCTGCGGGCTGGGAACGGCGGCCCTGCTGGCCGGCGACGTGGTCGCCGAGCCCCTGGTGCCCGTCGGCGGGGAGCTCGTCGTCCGCCGGCCCGACCCCGACCCCGACCTCCTCTCCCGCTACGGCTACGTGCCCGAACGGAGTGGCGGGACGTGATGCTCGTCGAGGAACCGCTCGATGACGGCGGCGGCCTCGTCGGGGCGCTCGAGGTGGGCGGCGTGACCGGCCCCCGGGACGAGGGCCACCTCGGCGCCCGCGCCGACGGCCTCGGCCATGCGCCTCGCCAGGGCCGTGAACTTGGCGTCCTCGGCTCCGGCCAGGAGGAGCACGGGGACGCGGAGGTCGCCGAGGCGGTCCCAGAGGGGCTGCTGGACGCCCGTGCCCAGGAGGCGGAGGGCGGCAGCCAGCCCCTCGGGGGGATTGGCCCGGCGGGCGGCCAGGTCGGCGGGCGCGGGCCGGAGGCCGGCGAAGAGAGGGGACGCCAGCCACCGCTCGAGGAAGGCGTCGGTGCCGTCGCGCTCGATGGCCGCGGCCAGCTCGTCGTCGGCCGCCCACCGGGC
>DASZOE010000138.1:0-4472 GCA_035550945.1 Acidimicrobiales bacterium | reverse complement strand
CTGACCAGGCCGAGGAGGCCGGCGGCGCCCAGGGCGTCCAGGGCGGCCCGCGGGAAGGCGCCGTCGCGGTCGACGTCGTCCGCCATCGGGTCGACCACGTCGGCGACGACGGACTCGAGGGCGCGAAGGTAGGACGGGCGGGCGTCGACGGGGGCGTCGGCGGGCGCGGACGGCATCGGGTGCTCCTCCTGGGATTCGGCGGTTCCGGGCCCCCGTGGCCCGGACGCAGTGGCTGGCTGGCAGGAGGCCAGCCGTGGGTCACCGCCAGGTGTCCCCGCCTGCGTGGCCTGAACGCAGTGGCAGGGTCAGGCTCAGCGGGCTCGCCGCACCCCACCGGGCACGGCCCTGGCGGTCGTGGGCGTCCGACCGGACGCTCCCCCACGACTCGCTCAACGACGTGCCATCGGCGGACGACTCCTTCCTCTCAGTGGTCCAACAGGCTTCTCAGTGGTCCAACAGGCTCTTCGGTTGGTCCAACACGGGCTCGGGCGGTCATTGTGCCCGATCGGGAACCTCGCGAGGCTCCCGGGCCCGGGAAGTTTCTCCGGTCGGCCCGGCATACCTAGATGTATCCTGTCTGTATCCGGGTACCACCTACCGCCCCTCCCGTCGCGGAAGCCGAGTCGATGAGCCCCGTCCCCACGTCCCCCGCCCTCCGAGCCCTCCCGTGAGCCCCGCGCCCAGAGAGAAGATGGCACTCCCCCGCCACTACCTCCGGCCGTGCCTGCTCCTGCTGCTCGCCGAGGGGCCCTCGCACGGCTACGAGCTGCTCGACCAGGTGCGCCTCCTCGGCATCGCCGGAGCCGAGCCGGGCGGCCTCTACCGGTACCTGCGCACGATGGAGAAGGAAGAGCTGGTCCGCTCTTGGTGGGAGCCCTCCCAGGCGGGCCCGGCCCGGCGGACCTACGTGCTCACCGACGCCGGCTACGACGCCCTCCGGGCATCCGTGGACTCCGTCCGCGACGTCCGTCGGTTGCTGGTCGAACTCCTCGACCGTTACGACTCCCTGGCCCACGAGGCGGCGACGGGGACAGGGCCGTGATGCGTAGGCCCGCAGGGATGAGAGAATTGAACGTTCGACAGGTTCCGAGGCGCCCGGTCCCGACCGCGCGCCGCGGAGAAAGGCGAGGTGTGTGATGTGCCTGGGGATCCCCGGCCAGCTGGTCGAGATCGTCGACGAGAACGAACACCGAGGCATCGCCGACGTCGACGGCGTGCGGCGGGAGATCAACATCGGCCTCGTCATGGGCGAGGCGGGTGGGATCAACGTGGGTGACTGGGTCCTGATCCACGTGGGCTTCGCGATGAGCAGGATCGACGAGGAGGAGGCGCAGAAGACGCTGGACTTCCTCAAGCTCATGGGCTCCGTCTATGACGATGAGCTCGACCAACTCCGAATGGATACTCCGCTCTAGGTCCGGCCGCATCCGGGCCCCCGCTCGGCGCGGGCCCGGAGACAGGAGGTGCCATGAAGTTCGTCGACGAGTACCGTGACCCGGCCGCGGCCCGCGTGGCCATCGACCAGATCGAGGCCCTGGCCGGCGACCGGCACCTCAAGTTCATGGAGGTCTGCGGCGGGCACACGCACACGATCTACAAGCACGGGATCGAGAACGTGCTCCCCGAGTCGGTCGAGCTCGTCCACGGCCCGGGCTGCCCGGTGTGCGTGATCCCCATGGGCCGCGTCGACGACGCCATCGCCGTGGCCGAGGAGCCGGGCGTCATCTTCACCTCGTTCGGCGACATGATGCGGGTGCCGGGCGGGCACGGGAACCTCCTCGAGGCGAAGGCGCGGGGCGCCGACGTGCGCATGGTGTACTCGCCCCTCGACGCCCTCCGCATCGCCGAGGTCAACCCCGACAAGCAGGTCGTCTTCTTCGCCGTCGGCTTCGAGACCACCGCCCCGTCCACCGCCGTCACCCTGCTCAAGGCCAGGGAGCGCGACGTCACCAACTTCTCGGTGTTCTGCAACCACGTCACGATCGTGCCGCCGCTGAAGGCCATCCTCGAGTCGCCCGACCTGCGCCTCGACGGCTTCCTCGGCCCAGGCCACGTCTCCACGGTCATCGGCAACCGGCCCTACCGCTTCGTGCCCGGCGTCTACGGCAAGCCGCTGGTCACCGCCGGCTTCGAGCCCCTCGACATCCTCCAGGCCATCGTCATGCTGCTCCGCCAGATCAACGAGGGCCGTTGCGAGGTGGAGAACCAGTACACCCGGGCCGTGGTCGACCAGGGCAACCCCCGGGCCCTGGCCATCCTCGGCCAGGTCTTCGAGCTCCGGCCCCACTTCGAGTGGCGCGGCCTGGGCTTCATCTCCCAGTCCGCCCTCAAGCTGCGCGACGACTTCGCCGCCTTCGACGCCGAGCTGCGGTTCCAGGTCCCCGGCGTCCGGGTCGCCGATCCCAAGGCGTGCCAGTGCGGCGAGGTCCTCAAGGGCGTCATCAAGCCCTGGGAGTGCAAGGTCTTCGGCACGGCCTGCACGCCGGAGACGCCGATCGGCACCTGCATGGTCTCCTCCGAGGGCGCCTGTGCGGCCTACTACAACTACGGCCGTTTCACCCGGTCCACCACCATCCCGGTGCGGGCCGCGGAGCCGGTGGGCTAGGCGTGGCCCCGGAGCCGGCGCCCGACCGCGAGGAGCATCACGCTCCTTCCCGTGAGGAGGTCGTCCTCGAGCGCATCGAGGCCTTCCGCCGGCGCCGCCCCAAGCTGAAGGACGACTTCATCAACTCCGCCCACGGAGCGGGGGGCAAGGCGTCGGCGGCCCTCATCGACGCCGTGTTCGTGGAGGCGTTCCGCAACGACACCCTCGAGGCCATGACCGACGGGGCCGTGGTGGCCCTTCCGTCGGGCGACCGCGTGGCCTTCAGCACCGACGGGTTCGTCGTCAAGCCGCTGCGGTTCCCGGGCGGCTCCATCGGCCACCTGGCGATCCACGGAACGGTCAACGACCTGGCCATGATGGGCGCCGTCCCCAAGTGGATCTCCGCCGCCTTCGTCATCGAGGACGGCTTCCCGATCGCCGAGCTGCACCAGATCGTGGCCGACATGCGCGAGGCCGCCGTGCACGCCGGCGTCGAGGTGGTCACCGGCGACACCAAGGTGGTGAACAAGGGGGCGGCCGACGGCGTGTACATCACCACCGCGGGGATGGGCACCGTGCCCGCCGGCGTCGAGCTCTCCGCCTCCAAGGTCGAGCCCGGCGACAAGGTGCTGGTGTCGGGCAAGATCGGCGACCACGGGGTGGCGGTCATGATCGCCCGGGGCGATCTCGCCCTCGAGGCCGACATCCCCTCCGACACCGCTCCCCTCAACGAGCTGGTCGAGAAGCTGCTGGCCGCCGCCCCCAACACGCGCTTCCTCCGCGACCCCACGAGGGGCGGGGTGGCCACGGTGTGCAACGAGCTGGCCCGGGCGTCCGAGGTGGCGGTGGTGCTCCAGGAGTCGGCCCTGCCGATCCGAGGCATCGTGAACGGGGCCTGCGAGATCCTCGGCATCGACCCGCTCTACGTGGCCAACGAGGGCAAGCTCGTCGCCGTCGTCCCCGCCGACGAGGCCGACAGCGCGCTGGCTGCCATGCGCGCCCACCCCTTCGGCGCCGACGCCGCCGTCATCGGCGAGATCCGCGACGAGCCCCCCGGCATCGTCATCCTGAACACCGGGTTCGGGGGCAACCGCATCGTCGACATGCTCGTCGGCGACCCCCTGCCCCGCATTTGCTGAGACCCCTCGCCGTGCTGGCGGTGGATACCCCGGCCATGGCGCGGACAGTCACCGCCACTTCCGTCTGATGGCCGTCGAGCGCCGGGTCCTGCGGGTCACCGGCACCGTGCAGGGGGTCGGGTTCCGGCCGTTCGTGTACCGGCTGGCCGTCGAGCTGGGGCTGGCGGGGTCGGTCGCCAACGACAGCCGGGGCGTCACCATCGACGTCGAGGGGCCGGCCGACGACCTCGACGAGCTCCAGCGCCGGCTCCTAGCCGAGGCCCCGCCGCTCGCCCGCATCGCCACCCTGGCCGTGGCCACCGCGGCGCCGCTACTGCGTTCGGGCACGCAGCCGGCACTGCGTTCGGGCACGCAGCCGGCACTGCGTTCGGGCACGCAGCCGGCACTGCGTTCGGGCACGCAGCCGGCGGGGGAACGGGGCGGCTTCTCGATCGTCGACAGCCGGGCCGAGGGCGCCCCCGCGGTGGCCGTGAGCGTGGACGTGGCCACCTGCGCCGACTGCCGGGCCGAGCTCGTCGACCCCACCGACCGGCGCTTCGGCTATCCCTTCGTCAACTGCACGAACTGCGGGCCCCGCTACACGATCATCCTCTCCATCCCCTACGACCGGGCGGCCACGACCATGGCCGTCTTCCCCATGTGCGACGACTGCCGGAAGGAGTACGAGGACCCGGCCAACCGCCGCTTCCACGCCGAGCCCACCGCGTGCCCGGTCTGCGGTCCCCACGTCCGCCTCGTCGGCCCGGGGC
>DASZOE010000137.1:0-10245 GCA_035550945.1 Acidimicrobiales bacterium | reverse complement strand
GGCCTGAAGCGTGGGACCCCCGACGTGCAAGAACGAGCCGCGGCCGTGAGCCGGCCCATACCCATCGTCGAGGAGCCAGCGTCGAAGGCGGAGCCGGGGCGGTACGTCGAGCGCTCCGTTCCCCGCCTGATCCGCTGGCTCCTCTCGCTGCTGGATGCCGTTGGCGTCCCTACGTCAGGACTGCTCCGCCGGCTGCGTGGCGCCCGCTACTCGGGACGTCCACCCGCATGCGAGCCGGACGGTCCGGCAATCGTCATGTGCGGCACGGTGTTCCCCGGGGACGCCAGGACGTATCTCGTCCTGCCGTTCGAGGTCAAGGACGGAAGCACCCGTCTCGAGGTCGAGTACGGATACGCACCGCTCCGACCGTCGCTGCCGGCCAACCGGCTCACCCAGACCATCTTGGACCTCGGCTTGTGGGACGAACAGGGCTACCGGAGCGCGAAGGGGTTCCGCGGCTGGTCCGGCAGCCGGCACGACAAGGTGATCCTCGAGGCCTGCAGGGCGACGCGTTGCTACCGGCCCGATCCGATCAATGCAGGGGTATGGCACGTCGAGCTCGGCATCGCCGCCGTCGGCCCGACCGGCGCGGAATGGAAGGTCCGCGTGCGCGCTCGATCGGTGCGGACGACGCGGACGAGGGTTCGCTACCCGGTGGAACGGGACCACGTCGCCAACCCGTCGGCGCGCTGGTACCACGGCGACTTCCACATGCACTCCTGGCACTCCAACCCCCACGGCCCGACCCGGCAGCGGTTCATCGAGTACGCCCGCCAAGCGGAGCTCGACTTCCTCCCGGTGACCGAGTACGTCGTCGGTGTGCACTGGGACGAGTACGGACGCTTGCAGGAGCAGTTCCCCGAGCTCCTCATCTGGCCCGGGCGGGAGATCGTCACCTACTTCGGGCACATGCAGTGCATCGGGGAGACGTGGGGGTTCATCGAGTACCGCCACGGGTTCGAGGACGTCACGGTGCGGGAGATCCAACGAGCGGTACGAGAGGCGAAGGCGTTGTTCCAGGTGAACCACCCCACCACGTTCGGGGGACCGTTGTTCCGCAACCTCTGTCGCGGCTGCGCGTTCGAGCTCGGCGACGAGATCGACTGGCGCGAAGTCGACACCATCGAGATCCTGAACGGGTCGGTGGTCGTTCAGCGCAAGCTTCCCCTCCGCAAGGGCTCCGTGGAGTTCGAGAACCCGTTCATGACCTCGGCGATCGAGTTCTGGGAGGACCTCCTGAACTCGGGCTTCCGGGTCACCGCCGTGTGCGGGTCGGACTTCAAGAAGGGGAAGGGCCTGGGCTCGTGCACGACGGCGGTCTGGGCGGACGAGCTCTCGCGCCGAGCCCTCACCGACGCGATCCGGGACGGCCGGGCGTACGTCCGGACGCGCGGCGTCAAGGCCAGCCCTGAGCTCGACATGACAGCGACGACGGCCGACGGCGAGACGGGCACCTTCGGCTCCCAGTTCGTCGTGCCCGCCGACGACCAGGTCCAGGTCACCATTTCCGTGAGGGGCGGCGGCGGTCAGTCGCTCCGCGTCATCCGGAATGGCGCCGAGGCGCTGGTGGTGAAGATCCCCTACGACGACTTCCGGCACACCTTCACTGCGAGCCGCGCCTCCGACGAAGGGTCGTTCGGGACGTGGTACCGGGTCGAGACGTTCGACCACCGGTCGCGCACCACCGTCGGAAACCCGATCTTCCTCACGGACGAGACGGCGCCCTCACCGGCCGCCACGCCACCGTCTCCCCGTCGGCGGGGCCGGCTGCGCCGCAACGTCTCTGCCGCTCGAGCACTCCGATCACTTCCGCAGGGAGTGTCGTCATAGCCGACGAGCCGACGTTCCACCGACGGAGCACCCGCCCACGGCCGAGCGTTCGCTGTGCATGGGGGCGCCCACCGTCGTAACCGGTGGGATGCGTCGCCGTGCCCGTGCCGTCCTGAGACAGCTCGGTGCCGGGGTGAACGCGTTCGTTGCCCGACCGGTCGTATGCTGACCGTGGCGTGCCGGGAAGTCTGGTCGGCGACATCGAGCGCCGATCCCCGGAGGGCCTGCCATGATCGACCTGCGTTCCCCTGCTGGGCGACGCGCTCGGCGACCGCCCCTCGCCGCCGGGCGAGCGCCCCGTCGCCTCCCTCGCCGAGGGCGGGCGCCAGAGCCTCGAGCACGAGGACGAGCTCCCCGAGGCGGCGGTGGCGGAGCTGAAGGAGGCGTCGGACGAATCGGCGACTGAGACCTGGGCCCCCTTCTGACGTCCGCCGGCACTCGGCGGGTCACTGGGTCTTCCTTCTCTCCGCCGCGCTCGGCGCCGTCGTCCTGCTCACCACCGAGGGAGCGGCTCAGGAGCCGCGGCCCCGTGTCCTCGCAACCAGGGTGACGTCGGCGATCACCCCGCCGGTCGCCGACCACCTCGCCGAAGGGGTGGAGCGGGCCGAGCGGGGGGGTTACGACGCCTTCGTGGTCCGCATCGACACCCCCGGGGGTCTCGACGTGTCGATGCGCTCGATCGTCCGGAGCTTCCTCGGGGCCCGGGTCCCGGTGATCGCCCACGTGGCGCCGTCGGGTGCTCGGGCTGCATCGGCCGGGGCGATCATCACCTTCTCGGCCCACATCGCGGCCATGGCGCCCGGTTCTGCGATCGGAGCGGCCACCCCCGTTGACCTCGAGGGAGGAGACGTGGGCGACAAGGTGATCAACGACGCGGCCGCACTGGCCGAGTCGATCGCCCGCCAGCGAGGCCGGGACATCGAGTTCGCCATCGACACCGTTCGTCGGGGTCGCTCGGCGGCCGCCGACGAGGCGGCCGACATCGGAGCCGTGGACTTCGTCGCCGGCCCTCTCTCCGAAGTGCTGCGTCAGGCCGACGGCCGTACCGTCAGGTTGGGGCCGGAGGGGCGAGAGGCCGCCGTTCGCTCCGCCGGCGCGACCGTCGAGGAGTTCGACATGAGCCTGTTTCGTCGCATCCAGCAGGCTCTGGCCGACCCGAACCTGGCCTTCATCTTCATGTCCCTGGGCACCTTGGGCCTCGTCTACGAGCTCGCCAGCCCGGGCGTGGGCGTGAGCGGGGCGCTCGGGGTGATGTTCGTGCTGCTCGGCCTCTTCTCGCTGTCGGTGCTGCCGGTGAACGTGATCGGGTTCCTCTTCCTGCTTCTCGCCGCCGCGCTGTTCGTCGCCGAGCTCTTCGCGCCGGGCATCGGCGTGGCCGCGGCGGGCGGCACCCTGGCGCTGGTGCTCAGCGCCGTGTTCCTGTTCCGCGACGTCCCTGGCGTCGGCGTGAGCGCGACCGTGTTGGCGCCGGTGGCCGTGACCATGGGCGGGGCCGTGATCCTCGCCGGCCGCCTGGCCGCCCGCTCGGTACGGGCGGCCCCCACGACCGGCACCCACTCCCTCCTGGGCCGCACGGTCACCGTGCGGCGCGGCGGAGGCAGACGGGGCCAGGCCTTCGTAGAGGGGGCATGGTGGAACGTCCGCAGCCCGGAGGCGGCGCTCGAGGTGGGCGCCGACGTGCGCGTCGTCGATGTCGACGGGCTGGACCTCGTGGTCGCCCCCCTGCCCAAGGACCCATCCGACAAGGAGGAGAACCATGAATGAACCACTGCTCTACGGGATCGGCGCAGCGGTCGCGCTGCTGCTCGTCCTCATCGTCGCCGCCGTGCGGATCGTCAACGAGTACGAGCGCGGTGTCATCTTCCGCCTCGGGCGCGTCATCGGGGCCAAGGGACCCGGCCTGTTCCTCATCATCCCGATCATCGACAAGATGGTGAAGGTCAACCTGCAGACGATGACGACCGACATCCCGCCCCAGGACGTGATCACCAAGGACAACGTCACCGTCCGGGTCAACGCCGTCACCTACTTCAATGTGGTCGACCCCGTGCGGTCCGTGGTCGCCATCCAGAACTACCGGTACGCCACCTCTCAGGTCGCCCAGACGACCCTTCGCAGCATCCTGGGGCAGGTGGACCTCGACGACCTGCTCATCAAGCGGGACGAGATCAACTCGCAGCTCCAGCAGATCATCGACGACCTCACCAACCCATGGGGGGTCAAGGTCACCCTCGTGGAGGTGAAGGACGTCGAGCTCCCGGAGTCGATGCGCCGGGCCATGGCCCGCCAGGCCGAGGCCGAGCGGGAGCGGCGGGCGAAGGTCATCCACGCCAAGGGTGAGTTCGAGGCGGCGGAATCGCTCGGACAGGCCGCCGCCGTCCTGGAGACGCGGCCGGCGGCCATGCAGCTTCGCACCTTGGCCACGATGGTCGACGTCGCCGCCGACCGGAACTCCACACTGATCTTCCCGTTGCCGGTCGAGCTGCTCCGGTTCTTCTCCGCGGCCGCCGACGGCCAGCAACGGGCAACGCCGCAAACCCCATAGGCTCGACAGCCACCAGCTTGACCTTGGCGCTCAGCTCCCCGGCCAGCTGTTCGAGGAGAGGGCCCCACCGCTCCACCGCGGGTCAGGGGCTCAGGACGTCCCCGCCGGTTCCAGCTCCTCCTCCCGTCGAGCGGCGCTGGCGTGGCCCTCGACGTCGACGTCGGGAACGATCCTGTCCAGCCAGCGGGGCAGCCACCAGTTCCGGTCGCCGAGGAGCTCCATCGTCGCCGGCACCAGCAGCATGCGGACGATGGTCGCGTCCAGCAGGATCGCCGTGGCCAGGCCCACACCCATCAGCTTGACGATCCGGTCGTTCTCGAGGATGAAGCTGCCGAAGATGAAGACCATGATGGCGGCCGCCGCAGTGATGACCTTGGCCGTGGCGGCCAGGCCGTCGGCCACCGAGTTGCGACTGTCGCCGGTGCGGCGCCACTCCTCGCGCACCCTCGAGAGCAGGAACACCTCGTAGTCCATGGACAGCCCGAACACGATGGCGAACAACATCATCGGCGCCCACGGCTCGATGGGCGCGGGTTGGACGCCTGTCAGGTCGCTCAGCCAGCCACACTGGAAGAGGGCGACCACGATCCCGGACGCGGCGCCGACCGAGAGGAGGTTCATTATCACGGCCTTGAGCGGCACGAGCAGCGACCGGAAGACGACCAGGAGCAGGAGGAACGACAGCGCCAGCACGGCCACGAAGAAGTACGGCAGCCGGGCCTCGAGGAAGTTGGAGAAGTCGTTGTTGATCGCCACGGTGCCGGTGACGGCGACGTCGACGCCGGTCGAGGCCTCGGCCCGTGGGAGCACCTCGCCGCGCAGCCGCTTGAGCAGGGCCGTGGTCTCCTCGTCCTGGGGCCCGCTCGTGGGCACCAGGTTCCACACCGCCGCCGTCGGCCCATCCGCACGGTTGGGGCGGGGCGGGGAGACGAAGGCCACGCCCGGATCCGCCGCGGCCGCCCGGTTGACCTCCTCCAGGCGCTGCAGGTCGGTGCCCTCCGGCAGCCGGGTGACCAGGATCAGCGGTCCGTTGAACCCGGGACCGAACCCGTCGACGAGGAGGTCGTAGGCCTGCTTGGTGGTCGTGTCCTCGGCGAAGTTGCTCTCGTCGGAGAACCCGAGCCGCAGGCGGAAGACAGGGGCGGCCAGCACCATCAGCACGACCGCGCCGACGATCGCCGCGGTCCACGGCTGGCGCTGGATGGCGTGGCTCCAGCGGTAGGCGGCTGTCTGCTCGCGCGGCTTGGGCGCGGCCCGGGGGACCTCCTTCTTCAGGGGCCCCACGAAGAACCCGGCGATGAGGACGACGAGGGCCAGAGGCAGACCGACGATGAGGGGCGAGATCTTCAGGCCCACGCCCACCAGCGCGATGGCGGCCAGGCCGGCGGCGATCAGGCCCCGCCAGCGGGTGCGCTCGATCTTCTCCCCCGCGAAGCCCAGGAGGGCAGGGAGGAGGGTCAGAGAAGCGGCCACGGTGACGGCGACGACCGCGGCGGCGCCGATGGCGAGGCCCTGGATGAAGGCCACGCCCATCAGCAGCATGCCGAGCAGGGAGATGACGACCGTCGTCCCCGCGAACAGCACGGACCGCCCGGCGGTGTCGATGGCGATGGTGACGGACTCCCGGACGGTGTGGCTCGCCCGGAGCTGCTCCCGGAAGCGCGTGGCGATCAGGAGGGCATAGTCGATGCCCACGCCCAGCCCGATCATGATCCCGAGGAAGGTGGTGAAGTCGGGGATCGCGATGACGTTGCTGATGAGCGTGATGATCGCCGTCCCGATCCCGATGCCGAACAGGGCCACGCCCACCGGGAGGCCCATGGCCAGCACGGAGCCGAACGCGACGATCAGGATGACGATGGCGAAGGCCAGGCCGAGGATCTCGGACGACGGCTCCTCGAAGTCCGAGAAGATGAAACCGCCGAGCTCGAGACGCAGGCCCGGGATGCGGGGGGCCATCTCCTCGATCTCGTTGCCGATCTCGCTCCCCCGGGCGAAGTCGAGGTCCTCGGGGAGCTCGACGTTGGCGAAGGCGATCTTCCCGGCCTCGGGGCCGCTGGACGAGATCTGCTGGGCGCCCTCCTCGGTGTAGGGGCTCTGCACCCGGTCGACGTCCTCGATCTGCGCGACCCTGCCGAACAGGGACTCCATGGCCTGCCGGACCTCGGGGTCCTCGACCCCCTGTTCGGCCCGGAACACGATGGTGCCGACCTGGCCGGCGCCCTGACCTCCGAACTCGGCGTCGAGGATGTCGGTGCCCGTCCTGGACTCGACGTTGGGCAGGTCGAACTCGTCGCGGAAGCCACTGCCGACGGCGCTGGCGACGACGTTGGCGAAGATCAGCAGCGCCAGCCACAGGCCGAGTACCAGCCTTCGCCGGTCATGACACCAGGGACCGAGTCTCGAGAACACCAGAAACCCTCCTCCGCGATCCGAACCACCGCCGGCTCCGGTCTACCGCGTCGCCGGACCCTTTGCCGCGCGGCCTCCACTCTGACGTCTCGCTCCCACGGAACTCATCGGCCGTACGAACCGCGGTCGGCGCCCTCACATGGCAGCATCGATGGTTCACGGCCGCGTGGCGACGGGAGGAGGGCACGTTCTTGGCCTTGACGGTCTTCGAGGGCGCCAACGACGACCCCCAGTCCGTCTCCAGGGTCCGCCAGGTCGTCGCCGACGAGGTCGACGCCCTGGGCTGTCACGATCTCGTCCACGACGCGGTGCTGGTGGCCAGCGAGCTGGCGACCAACGCGGTCCTCCACGCCGGCGGGATGGCGGCGGTCCGCGTCGCTCCGATCGCCGAGGGCGTGCGCATCGAGGTGCACGACCGGACGCGGGTCCCGCCGACGATGGCCCTCGGCTCGCCGGAGGCGATGACCGGACGGGGCCTCCGGCTGGTCGCCTCGCTGTCGGCCCGGTGGGCAGCCGAGCCCACGGACGGCGGAAAGGTCGTCTGGGCCGAGCTGTCGGGGGGGCCCACGCTGCCGTCGGCCAGCGCCGACGAGCTCCTCGACCTGTGGGACGACGAGGCGTGGGCGGACGCCGAGGTGGCGCCCGTGCGGGCCCGGGTCTCGCTGGGGGACGTGCCCACAGCGCTGCTGATGGCGGCCAAGGCCCACGTCGACAACCTCGTCCGGGAGTTCACGCTGGTGGCCCGGGGCGCAGAGTCGGGCATGAGCGGTGAGGTGCCGCCGCACCTCGCGTCGCTCATCCCGACCGTCGTCACCCGCTTCGCCGAGGCACGCCAGGAGATCAAGCGCCAGGCCATCGCCGCCGCCAACCAGGGCCACTCTCACGTGCGCCTCGAGCTGAGCCTGCCGGTGGACGCAGCCGACGCCGGCGAGGACTACCTCCGGGCCCTGGACGAGGCCGACGCCTACTGCCACGCGGCCCGGCTCCTCACGCTCGAGACGCCGCCGCAGCACCGGGTGTTCCGTCACTGGTACGTCGGCCAGCTGGTGGCACAGCTGCGAGCCATCGGGTCGGGCTCCCCGCCGCCCCCTACCGAATCGTTCGAGGACCGCCTGCTGCACGAGATCGATCGGGCGGCGGGGACTCAGAGGGCCTCGGAGCGGGCGGCCCGGCTCTACCAGGTGTCCGCCGCGCTCTCGCGGGCCGCGACCCACGAGGCGGTGACCGCCGCCGTGCTGGAGCAGGGCGTCGCCGCCCTGGGAGCGTCGGGCGGGGGCGTGCTGCTCGGCACCGACACCGACGGCCTGGTCGTACCGGGAACGATGGGCTACGGCGAGGAGGTCGTCGAGCGCCTCCGGTCGGAGTCCAGGGACGCCGAGCTCCCTGCCGCCGTCGCCCTGCGCACCGGCGAGCCGGTCTGGCTCGAGACCCGCGAGGAGCGCGACCGGCGCTTCCCCGAGCTCACCAACATCGAGCGGGGGACGGTGTCCGTGTGCGCCGTCCCCCTCGTCGTGGGCGACCGCCGGCTCGGGGCCCTCGGTTTCAGCTTCCCGCGACCGCGGCTCTTCGACGACGACGAGCGGCGGTTCGTGCTCGCCCTGGCGGCGCAGACCGCCCAGGCCCTCGACCGGGCCCAGCTCTACGAGCAGCGCCTGGAGTTCAGCCGGAAGCTGCAGCTGAGCCTCCTCCCGCAGAGCCTGCCGAGGCCCCCCCACGTCGAGATCGCGGGCGTGTACCACTCCCTGGGCGACGGCACCGAGCTGGGGGGCGACATCTACGACGTGTGGCCCATCCGCAACGGTCGCTGGGGACTGGCCATCGCCGACGCCGCGGGGACCGGGCCGGAAGCGGCCGCCCTGACCGCGGTGGTGCGGTTCACGCTCCGGGCCCTCACCGTGACCGACCTGGAACCGGCGTCGGTGATGAGCAAGCTGAATCGCGCCCTCCTCGGGGCCGAGGTGGCCGACGTGGCGGGCGAGCGCTTCTGCACCGCCCTCTTCGGTGTGCTGAACCCGGGGACGACGGCCACCGTCGCGCTGGCCGCGGGCGGGCACCCGCCGCCGATCCTGCGCCGGGCCGACGGTCGTGTCGAGGAGGTCCCGGTGGGCGGCTCGCTCCTCGGGGTGTTCGAGGAGGCGGTGGTCGGCCACCGGCTCGTCACCCTGGAGATCGGCGACACGCTCGTGCTGTACACCGACGGCGCCATGGAGGCCCGGCGGGACGGCGCCATGTTCGGCACCGAGGGGGTGATGGCGGCGATCGGCGAGGCGCCGGACAGCGCGGCGGCCGTCGCCTCGGCCATCGAGCGGGCCGTCCTCGCCCACACCGGGGACGTGGTGAGCGACGATCTCGCCGCGTTGGCGGTCCGCGTCACGGGCTAGGCGCCGGGCGGCCGGTCCCCACCGGCTGTCCCCCGAGCCGCGCTCAGTCGGCGGCGGCGAAGGCGCGGGCCGCGGCCTCGCGGTGGTGCTCGTCGAGCCCGGCGAGCTGGTCGTGTGCCCGCTGGACGAGGGTGTCGAGGTCGACGCCCGCCAGGCGGGGCTCGGACGGCGCCAGCTCCTGCAGGCTCTGCCACAACCTGAGCTTCCCGGCGATGCCCATGACGAGCGTCTCGAGCTCCAGCACCCGGCTCAGATCGGGATGGCCGGTGACCTTCTCGTGCAGCCGCAGGCGGCTCACCTTCTCGACCACCCGCCCGGCCGTCGCCTTCGCGCCACCCTTGTCCACCCCGAGGCGGTCCATGATCCCCTCGAGGGTCACCCGGTCTTCGTCGATCGCCCGCAGCAGCCCGGTGAGGAAGGCGCCCAACCGGTTCCCCTCGTTGCGGGCGGCCGCCTTCTCGGCCAGGTCGAGGGCGGCCATCGACCCGCTCAGGTGGTCGTTGAGATAGGTCGGCAGGTGCTGGCTCACCGACGATCCCTACCCTCCTGGTCGTCTCGGCACCCGGTGGGTGTGCGTCGGGTCCCGCCTTGGGTAGGGATGAAGAAAGCCTTCTTCCGGCGCGCCCTGGTCCTGTCGCGCCGACCGAGAGGAGAACTCATGTCCACGACGGACGCGAAGATCCACGCGCCCGGCTCGAGCAACGGTGACGGTGCCCGGCACCCGCTGAGCATCGCCCTGCTGGCCCCCTGCTGGCTCACCGTTCCCCCTGAGGGGTACGGCGGCATCGAGGCCATGGTCGCCCGTCTCGCCGACGGGCTGGTCGACCACGGCCACGACGTCACCTTGTTCGCTTCGGGCGGTTCCGAGACCAAGGCCAACCTGGAGAGCCCCTACGAGGACGCGCCGGGCATGGCCGAAGCCGTGCACAAGCCCTATCTCGAGTTCCCCCATGTCCTGCACGCCTACGACCAGGCCGACCGGTTCGCCGTCCTCCACGACCACACCTTCCCCATCGGGCCCTCGATCGGGTCCCGGGTGGAGCAGACGGCCGTCGTCCACACCGTCCACGGCCCGCC
>DASZOE010000136.1:0-2777 GCA_035550945.1 Acidimicrobiales bacterium | reverse complement strand
GCCCCGCTGGAGCCCCGACGGCCGCCTGCACTGGGTCTCGGACCGCACCGGGTGGTGGAACCTCTACGGCGAGGAGGAGCCCGGCCTGCGTGGCCCGAACGAGGAGCCCGGCCTGCGTGGCCCGAACGAGGAGCCCGGCCTGCGTGGCCCGAACGCAGTGGCCGAACCGCTCGCTCCCCGACCCGCCGAGTTCAGCGGCCCCGACTGGGTCTTCGGCCAGTCCACGTTCGCGTTCCTCGGCGACGGGCGCCTGGTCGCGGCCTGGGCCGAGGGCGGCTCCGACCACGTGGGCGTCCTCGACCCGGCGACGGGCGAGCTCGAGGAGCTGCCCCTCCCCTTCTCGTCGATCAGCGCCGTCCAGCCCCACGGCAACGGGTTGGTCGCGCTGGCGGCGTCGGCCGTCGCCGCTGCGGCGGTGGTCACGATCGGGCTCGACGGCGGCACGGAGGTGCTCCGCCGCAGCCGGGACATCGACCTCGACCCGGCGTGGCTCTCACGGCCCGAGGCGCTCACCTTCCCCACCACCGACGGGGCCGCCGCCCACGCTCTCTGGTACCCGCCCACCAACCCCGACCACGAGGGACCGCCGGGGGAGCGCCCGCCCCTGATCGTGGTGAGCCACGGCGGCCCGACGTCGTCGGCCTCGGCCTCCCTGAACCTCGCCGTGCAGTTCTGGACCACCCGGGGCTTCGGCGTGGTCGACGTCGACTACCGGGGGAGCACGGGCTACGGCCGGGAGTACCGCCGGGCGCTGGAAGGCCGCTGGGGGGTGGCCGACGTCGACGACTGCGTCGCCGCGGCGCGGTACCTGGTCGAGCGGGGCGACGTCGACGGGCGCCGACTGCTCATACGCGGGGGCAGCGCCGGGGGCTTCACGACACTGTGCGCCCTCACGTTCCGCGACACCTTCGCCGCCGGAGCGAGCCTCTACGGCGTGGCCGACCTGGCCGCGCTCGCGGCCGACACCCACAAGTTCGAGTCCCGGTACCTCGACCGCCTGGTCGGCCCCTGGCCCGAGGCGGCCGACCTCTACCGCGACCGCTCGCCCCTGCACGCCGCCGACCGCCTGTCCTGCCCGGTGATCCTCCTCCAGGGCACCGAGGACCGGGTCGTGCCCCCGGCCCAGGCCGAGGTCATGGTCGAGGCCCTACGGGCCAAGGGCGTGCCTTTCGCCTATGTGTCGTTCCCGGGCGAGCAGCACGGGTTCCGCCGGGCCGAGACGATCCGGCGGGCGGCCGAGGCCGAGCTCTCGTTCTACGGCCAGATCCTCGGCTTCGAGCCCGCGGGCGCCATCGAGCCGGTCACCGTGGAGCGCTGATCCGCGATACCCCCCCCGGGCTTCTAATTTTTGCCCCGGGAACGGTTGCAACCCGGCGGTTCCGCCCGTAGAGTGAGCCCCGAGAGACGCCGGTTCCTGGGCTCCCCAGCCCCCAGGGCCCGGCGTTTCTCCTTTCTGACGTTCTGACGGCTCTGACGTTCTGACGGCGATCACCGCGAGAGCGTGGCCAGCGCCCAGATGGCGGCGACCAGCCCGAGGGCGCCCATGAACAGGCTCCGGCCGACTGGCGCCCGGGGAAGGTCCCCCTCCCGCGCCTCGGGCGGGGGCCGCAGCAGGGCCATGGCGTTCCCGAACGCCAGCGCCCCGCCCAGGGCGAGGATGATCCAGGCCAGCAGGTTCTCACCGAGGAAGAGCTGTCCGACCACGTCGGCGCCGACGCTACCGCTCCCCCCGAAGATCGGGGCCGGCGACGACGACACTCCGACTGCGACGGCCCGGCACAACCCTCCGGCGAACGCACCACTCACATCCCGAGCGAGGACTCCTTCACCCCGGCCCCCGTCGGTCCGCGTCGAGGGCGAGGTCGGCGGGCACGAGGGAGAACAGCACGGCGTCGACATAGGCGCCGTCGAGCCGGAACCGGTTGCGGGCCAGGCCCTCCCGCGTGGCCCCCAGCTTTTCGGCCACCCGCTGACTGGCCCGGTTGCCGACCGCGGCGGCGATCTCGATTCGCCCCAGCCCCAGCTCGGCCAGCCCGAAGTGCACGGCGATGGCCGCCGCCTCCGTCGCCACCCCCCGCCCGCTGGCGCTCGTGCGCACCCAGTACCCCAGGTTGGCCCGGCGGTTGGCGTGGTCGAGGTGGGTGAGGGCGCACGCCCCCAGCAGGGCGCCGGTGTCCCGGTCGGTGACGACGAAGTCGAAGGCCTCCGCCCGCTCCCACGCGCCGGGGCGGGACGCGAGCCACTCCCGGGCGTCCTGCCGGGAGTATCCGTCGTGGCACCAGGCCATCCACGGCGCCAGCTCGGGCGCCGATTCCTGGACCGCGGCCCACAAGGCCTCGGCATGCTCCGGCGCCGCCGGCCGGAGCACGACACCGGGTCCGACGAGGGCCAGGTCGACGGGCACGCGGCCCATCCTCCCCCCTTTTCCTTCTGGGACGCCGACCGCCGGTTATCGGGGGTCAGGTCCCCGACCCCCCGAGGGCGGCGGCGTGGGACGATCTCGGGCCATGAGCGCGTCCGCCGCCGAGTTGCGCCGGGAGGTGCTCGAGGTCGTCCGCCGGCTGGGCTACGTCCGGCGGGACCAGGCCTTCCAGCTGTCGTCGGGTGGTTGGAGCCACGACTACGTGGACGGCAAGCGGGCCCTCGCCGGCGGAGCCGAGCTCCGCCTGGCCGCCGAGGCCGTCGTGGCGACGGCCGCCGAGCGGGGCGTCGCCTTCGACGCCGTCGGGGGCCTGACCATGGGCGCCGATCCCCTCGCCCACGCGGTGGCCGTGGTC
>DASZOE010000135.1:0-1742 GCA_035550945.1 Acidimicrobiales bacterium | reverse complement strand
CCCCCCCGTCCGCGACGTGAGAGGGCGCGGCCGCCGGATCGTGGGGGTTCCGCCGGCGGAGCCGCCGCCGGACCGTTTGCTCACCGGTTCGGCGGGACGCCCGGGACGCCTCGATCCCGCCTCCGGGGCGGGATGAAGGTGGGCAGGTGGTTTGTTACTATCTACGTAGGAGAAATTCTCTTCGACCGACCGCGACTGGGCTGGTGATCTGATGGCCACGACCGAACTCGACCTAGGCCGGTACAAGCTGGGCTGGATCGACCCTACCGAGGAGTACATCTTCAAGCCCAAGAAGGGCTTGAACGCCGACATCGTCGCGGAGATGTCGTGGATGAAGGGCGAGCCCGACTGGATGCGTCAGCTCCGGCTCCGGGCGCTCAAGCTCTTCGAGCGCAAGCCCATGGCGCCGTGGTTCGCGGTCAACATGCCCGACCTCGACTTCCAGGACATCTACTACTACATCAAGCCCATCGACAAGCAGGTCGACGCCTGGGACCAGCTGCCCGACTCGGTCAAGGCCACCTACGAGAAGCTGGGCATCCCCGAGGCCGAGCGCAAGTACCTGGCCGGCGTCACCGCCCAGTACGAGTCCGAGGTCGTCTACCACCGCAACCGGGAGGACCTCGAGGCCCAGGGCGTGCTCTTCACCGACATGGACACCGCCCTGCGGGAGCACCCCGAGATCGTCAAGGAGTACTTCGGGTCCGTCATCCCTCCGGGTGACAACAAGTTCGCGGCCCTCAACTCGGCGGTGTGGTCGGGAGGCTCGTTCATCTACGTGCCGCCCGGCGTCGAGGTGGAGATGCCGCTCCAGGCCTACTTCCGGATCAACGCCGAGAACATGGGCCAGTTCGAGCGCACCCTGATCATCGCCGACGAGGGTGCCAAGGTGCACTACATCGAGGGCTGCTCGGCCCCGGTCTACACCTCCGACTCGCTGCACTCGGCCGTGGTCGAGCTGGTGGCCAAGCCCGGCTCGCAGATCACCTACACCACCATCCAGAACTGGTCCACCAACGTCTACAACCTGGTCACCAAGCGGGCCCGGGCCGAGACCGAGGCGCGGGTCGAGTGGATCGACGGCAACATCGGCAGCCGCCTCACCATGAAGTACCCCTCGGTCTACCTGGTCGGCCCGAAGGCCCAGGGCGAGGTGCTGTCCGTGGCCTACGCGGGCCCCGGGATGCACCAGGACGCCGGGGCCAAGATGGTCCACGCCGCGCCCGAGACGACGTCCACGATCGTCTCGAAGTCCATCTCCAAGGACGGCGGCCGCACCTCCTACCGGGGCCTGGTGAAGGTCGAGGAGGGGGCCTACGGGGTCAAGAGCCACGTGCGCTGCGACGCCCTGATCCTCGACGAGGACAGCCGGTCCGACACGTACCCCTACATGGAGATCGGCGAGCAGGACGCCCGCATCGGCCACGAGGCCACCGTCTCCAAGGTCGGCGACGACCAGCTCTTCTACCTGATGAGCCGGGGCCTCTCCGAGCAGCAGGCAATGAGCATGATCGTGAACGGGTTCATCGAGCCCGTCACCCGCACCCTGCCCATGGAGTACGCGGTGGAGTGGTCCCGCCTGATCGAGCTCAACATGGAGGGCTCTGTCGGCTAGCCGGCGGAGCCGGGTGTCGGCTAGCCGTCCCTGGAGGCGGCGGGGACCTCGAACCACACCCGCTTGCCGGCGAGGGTGGGGGTGACACCCCACCCCGACGCCAACGCCTCGCCGAGCTGCAGCCCCC
>DASZOE010000134.1:0-3683 GCA_035550945.1 Acidimicrobiales bacterium | reverse complement strand
GCGGGAATCCCCACGGTGGCTCGGGGGCGGCCTCGAGGATCTCGGGAGGGATGGCCCACGCCGCCAGCTCTGCGGCCCACTGTTCGGCGGCCGTCGGCACGGCCTATCCGAAGAACGTCCCCGCCACGCCCCGGTACAGGTCGGATTCGACCGTCTTCGAGCGGCCGACGGCGTCGGCCAGGGGGACTCGGACGATCTCGCCGGCGTGGAGAGCGACCATCTCGCCGAAGGCCCCGTCGTGGACGGCGTCGATGGCGGCCACGCCGAAGCGGGTGGCCAGCACCCGGTCGTACGCGGTGGGCGTGCCGCCCCGCTGGACGTGGCCGAGGACGGTCACCCGGGTCTCGAAGCCCGTGCGCCTCTCGATCTCGTCGGCGACGTAGTAGGCGATGCCGCCGAGGCGCTCGTGGCCGAACTGGTCGACCTCGCCCGACTGGGTGACCATGCTGCCCTCCCGGGGCTTGGCGCCTTCGGCCACCACGACCAGTGAGGCGAAACGGCCCTTGTCGTGCCGGCGCTGGAGGCGCTCGGCCACCGCGTCGATGTCGAACTCCTCCTCGGGGACGAGGATCTCGGCGGCCCCGCCGGCGATCCCCGCGTAGGTGGCGATCCAGCCCGCGTGGCGTCCCATCACCTCGACCACCATCACCCGGTCGTGGGACTCGGCGGTGGTGTGGAGGCGGTCGATGGCGTCGGTGGCGATCTGGACGGCGGTGTGGAACCCGAAGGTGACCTCGGTGGCCGACAGGTCGTTGTCGATCGTCTTGGGGACCCCGACGACGCTCACACCCTCGGCGGTCAGGCGGTGGGCGACGCCGAGGGTGTCGTCGCCCCCGATGGCCACCAGGGCGTCGACCCGCTCGGCCCGCAGCGCCTCGATCACCCGCTCGCGGCCACCGTCGATCTTGTAGGGGTTGGTCCGGGACGTCCCCAGGATGGTCCCGCCCCGGGGGAGGATGCCCCGGCAGCGCTCGACGTCGAGGGGGAGCGTGTCGCGCTCGAGCACGCCCCGCCAGCCGTCGCGGAAGCCCACCAGCTCGTCGCCGTAGTGGCGCTCCCCCTTGCGCACGACGGCACGGATGACGGCGTTGAGGCCGGGGCAGTCCCCGCCTCCCGTGAGCATCCCGACCCGCATCGCGCAACCCTACCGCCGCCTCCGGCTCCCTCTACTCTTCCCGGGTGGCGGTGGTCATGGCGATCGACGCGGGCACCACGGGGGTGCGGGCCCTCGCCGTGGGGCCCGACAGCCCTCCCCGGGCCTCGTCCTACCGGGAATTCCCCCAGCACTTCCCCCGCCCGGGATGGGTCGAGCACGACCCCGACGACATCTGGGACGCGGTCCTCGCCACCACCACCGAGGTTCTCGAGGGTGTGGACGAGGCCGTGGCCGCCGTCGGCGTGACCGTGCAGCGGGAGACGGTGGTGGCGTGGGACCGGCGGGACGGCCGCCCGCGCCACCGGGCCATCGTCTGGCAGGACCGCCGTACCGCGTCCCGCTGCGACGAGTTGCGCGAGGCCGGCCACCTGCCGGCGCTGCGGGCCCGCACCGGCCTGGTCCTCGACCCCTATTTCTCCGCGACCAAGCTCGAGTGGCTGCTCACCGAGGGCGGGGTCGAGGCCGACGCCGACCTGGCCGTCGGCACCGTCGACAGCTGGATCGTGTGGAACCTCACCGGCGGTGCCGTGCACGCCACCGACCCGTCCAACGCCAGCCGCACGCTGCTCTTCGACATCGGCGAGCGCCGGTGGTCCGGGGAGCTGTGCGACCTGTTCGGCGTGCCCGGGGCGGCGCTGCCCGAGGTCCGGCCGTCGAGCGGCCGGGTGGGGGTGACGGCCGCGGGGGCTACGCCGTTCGGCGCCGGCGTCCCGGTGAGCGGGATCGCCGGCGACCAGCAGGCGGCCCTGTTCGGCCAGGCCTGCTTCGAGCCGGGCATGGTCAAGGCGACCCACGGCACTGGGTCGTTCGTGCTCGTGAACGCCGGGCCCGACCGCCCGCCTCCGCCCGAGGGGCTGCTGACCACGGTGGCGTGGACGCTGGCCGACGGCACCACCGCCTACGCGGTGGAGGGGTCGGTGTTCGCCACCGGGGCCGCCATCGGGTGGCTGCGCGACGGCCTCGGGCTCCTGGAAGACGTGGCCGAGGTCGGGCCCCTGGCCGAGAGCCTCCCCGGCACCGAGGGCGTCTACCTGGTTCCCGCCTTCGCCGGCCTGGGAAGCCCGTGGTGGGACCCCTGGGCGCGTGGGGCGGTCGTCGGCCTCACCCGGGGAACGGGCCGGGGCCACCTTGCCCGGGCCGCGGTCGAGGCCATCGCCCACCAGACCCGCGACGTCGTCGACGCCATGGTGGCAGCCACCGGCCGGCAGCCGACCGTCGTCCGGGTGGACGGCGGCGCGTCCGTCATGGACCTCCTCCTCCAGCTCCAGGCCGACCAGCTCGGCGTCACCGTCGCCCGCCCCGCGGTGACCGAGACGACGGCCCTCGGCGCGGCGTGGCTGGCCGGCCTGGGCGAGGGCGTGTGGTCCTCGCTGGAGGAGCTGGCCGCCTCGTGGCGCGCCGAGCGGGAGGTGGAACCGCAGGCCCCCCGCTCCGTCGCCGACGCCCGCCACCGGGACTGGCGCCGGGCCGTCGACAGAGCCCGGAGCTGGGCCCGGCCAGGGGACTGACAGAGCGCCTCAGGAGGAGCGACCCGGGCCGGCTCCCGTCCGCCATACGGCGAGCCGCATGGCGCCGAACACCGTCGGGATGCATCGATCTCTCCGCTACACAGGCGTGGCCGCGGTCGTCGCGGTGTGGACGATCCTGCTCACCGCCACCGCCGTGACCGGGTTCGACCTGTTCGGCGAGGAGCCCCTCAGTTACCTCGGCTCCCAACCACGGTCGGCGGCGCTGTTCACGCTCGGGCTGGCCGTCCCCGCTCTGCTGTTGACGGCGTTCCACCAGTACCTCCGGGGGCGGTTTCCGGTGTCGCCCGGCTTCTCGTTGGCGATGCTCGGTGGCCTGGTGGGTCAGGTGGTTGCCGCCTTCGTCCCCATCGGTGGCGAACCGGCGTTCCACCGGGTGCACACGACCAGCGCGCTCGTCCTCGGCGCCTCGCTCCCCCTGCTCATGTGGCGCTTCGCCGCCAGCCAGCCGCCCGGCCCCTGGCGGCGTCTCAGCTATGGGTTGTTCTGGGCCGAGCTCGCAGCCTGTGCCGCCGGGCTCCACCTCTCGTCTCTGAATGTCGCTCCCGTGGCCGAGATCCTCCCCGGTGCCGTGTTCCACACCTGGGTCGTCACTGTCACGTTCGGCGAAGGACGCGTGCAGCCACCCACGCCTCGAAGTCGGGTGCCCGCCCGCGCCGGGACCGGGTCACGGTTCTCGTCGCCGGTCGTGGAAGGCCACACCCGTTGCCACCACCGACGTGGAGGCCCTCCAGGACCAGCCGGGATGCCAGGGGGAATTGGCACCGCCATCGCATACGAGCGACGTTCGGGATCACGTGGGTGGGAGGCGCCGGAGCCTCGGCGGGTAGGCCCGCGGCGCCTCGACCACCCCTGACTCCGGGCGGCGGAACCCGGAGATCGCTGTTGGCGATGACCAGATTGTGCGCCTCGCCGGGGGCGTGGGCAATGGCCCGAACGGACGTAATCCCTCGGTCCGGGCGGTCCGGCAGCGGGCGCTCCGGGGGAGGTGGAGGTTGAGC
>DASZOE010000133.1:0-2486 GCA_035550945.1 Acidimicrobiales bacterium | reverse complement strand
CCAACGACGGAGTGTGATCGTGCGTCGTCTTCTGCGGGACGGTGCCGTGGCCGGACTGGCCGGCGGCGCCGCACTGGTGCTGGTGCTGCTGGCCGCCGGCGAGCGCACCCTCGCCCGGGCCATCGAGCTCGAGCAGCGCGCCAGCGGCGGCGGGGCGTCCGACGAGGTGTTCTCCCGGGGCGTCCAGCAGGCCGGTGGGGTCCTCGCCGGCCTGGTGGGGGGCCTGGCCCTCGGCGCGATCTTCGCGGTGGCCTACGTCGCCCTGCGGCGGCGGCTCGAGACCCCCTCCGACTGGCGGGCGGCGGTGACGCTGGCGGCCGTCGGCTTCGCGACCCTCGTCCTCGTGCCCTTCCTGAAGTACCCGGCCAACCCGCCCGGCGTCGGCGACACCGACAGCGTCGGGCGCCGCACCGCCCTCTTCCTGGTGATGCTGGCGTGGTCCGTGCTGTCGACCGGCGCCGCCTGGCGGGCGGCCCGCGTGCTGGGCCGGCGTGGCCTTCCCGAACACGCCCGCGTGCCCCTCGTCGCCGTCCTCTACGTGGGCCTCGTCGTCGTGGGGCTGGCCGCCCTTCCCGGCTCGCCCGACGAGGTCGCTGTCCCCGCCACCCTCGTCTGGCGCTTCCGCCTGGCCAGCCTGGCCGGCACCGCCGCCTTCTGGGCGGCGTGCGGAGCGGTGTTCGGGTGGCTCCGCGTCGCTGCCGCCCGGGCCGGCGGCGGCGGCGAGGACGCGGTCCTGGCCGGCCAGGCCTGACCACGACCGCCCAGGGCCGAGCGCCGTTGATCCGGGCCGCCATCTTCGACTTCTACGGGACGCTGGCCCGGGCCGTCTCCTGGGGCCCCGAGGTGGCCGAGGTCCTCGCCGCCCACGGCCACCGCCTCGACGAGGCGGCCTACCGGTCCTGGCAGGCCGAGGTGTTCGACGGGATGGAGCACCACGAGCACTCGGAGAGCCGCGACCGCTACCTGGCCTGGGAGCGCGGGCGCCTCCGCCGGCTGGCCGAGGCCAGCGGCGCCGGGCCCGGTGACGTCGAGGCGCTCGCCGCCGAGCTCCACGCCGCCACCCGGCACTTCCGCATGGCCGCCTACGACGAGGTACCCGCCGTCCTCGCCGAGCTCCGGGCCCGAGGACTGGTCGTGGCCGTGTGCTCGAACTGGACGTGGGACCTGCAGGACGCCCTCGACCAGGCCGGCCTCGGCTCGGCCGCCGACGTGGTCGTGACCTCGGCCCAGGCCGGGGTGCGCAAGCCCCACCCCCGGATCTTCGCCCTCACCCTCGAGCGCTGCGCGGTGGCGCCGGGCGAGGCGGTCTTCGTCGGCGACACGTGGTACCCCGACGTCGAGGGGGCGCGAGCGGCCGGCCTGCTCCCCGTGCACGTGTGGCGGGACGACGAACCCCGGACCGCCGACCCGCCACTCCCCCTGCCCGAGGGCGTGCGCCGGATCGACGACCTCCGGGGCGTGCTCGACCTGGTCTAACCGGAGAGGAAGGAGAGCCGCACTTTCCGGCTGGCGTTGTCCTCGTTGAGGTCGACGAGGACGATGCTCTGCCAGGTGCCCAGGAGCAGCGAGCCGCCCTGGACGGGCACGGCGAGCGACGGGCTCACCAGCACGGGCAGGAGGTGGTCGGCCCCGTGGCCCGGGGCGCCGTGGCGGTGGCGCCAGCGGTCGTCGCGGGGCAGGAGGTCGCCCAGTAGGAGCTCGAGGTCGCCCTCGGAGCCCGACCCCGTCTCCATGAGCGCCAGCCCGGCGGTGGCATGGGGCGCGAAGACGTGGACCAGGCCGTCGCCCCGGTCCCGGCAGAAGTCGGCCACCCGGCGAGTGAGGTCGGTGACCCGGGCGCCCGATGTGTCGAGGGAAAGCTCGGTGGTCTCCATGCGACCCTTCTAATTCAAGGTCGGGTCGGGGGGGAAGTTGGCCACCAGGGCGAGAGGACCGCCCTGGCGGCGCAGCACCGCGCCCCAGAGGTCGTCGGGTCGCTCGCAGCGGGCGTCGCCCGGCACGGCGTCGACGACGTACCAGGCGCCCGCCTCCACCTCGGCCTCGAGCTGGCCCGGGGACCATCCCGCGTACCCCGCGAAGACCCGCACGTCGCGCACGGGCACGGCCAGGTCCTCGGGGTCGTACTCGAGATCGATCGACACGATCCCGTCGAAGAGGGGCCGCCAACCCTCGACCTCCTCGCCGCCCGGGGCCGCCCCCAGAGCGATGGCGGCGGTGGGCGCCACAGGCCCGCCGACGAACACGACCGACGGATCGGCCGCCACTGCCTCCCAGCGGGGCAGGGCCGCGCCCAGGTCGGTGTCGCTGGGCCGGTTGAGGACGACGCCGAGCGACCCATCCTCGGCGTGGTCGATCACGAGGACCACGGTGCGGGCGAAGTTGGGGTCGGCGAGCGACGGCGCCGCAACCAGCAGCCGTCCCGACAGCGAGTCCCCGTCCATCGCCCGATCTTGCCGCGACACTCCCCACAACGCGACATCCGCCGG
>DASZOE010000132.1:0-1774 GCA_035550945.1 Acidimicrobiales bacterium | reverse complement strand
CCGCCGATGTCGAGGAAGTTGGCGGCCGTCCCCCCCACCTGGTTGACCACGTCGAGGGTGCTCATCACCACCCCGGCGCCGTTGCCGATGACGCCGACGCTGCCGGCCAGCCCGATGTAGTTCAGGCCCTTCTCCCGGGCCAGGCGCTCCCGGTCGTCGAGGAGCTCCTCGGCCCGCCACTGCGACCACTCCGGATGGCGGAAGGCGGCGCTGTCGTCGAGGATCACCTTGGCGTCGAGGGCCACCACCCGGCCGCCGGCGGTGACCACGAGGGGGTTCACCTCCACGAGCTCGGCGTCGCCTCCCCGGTAGGCCGACCACATGGCGAGGAGGAGGGCGGAGAGCTCGGCGGCCGCCGCGGGGTCGAGCCCGGCGCGGTCGATCACGTCGCGGGCCGCCTCCGCCGAGAGGTCGTCGAGGGGGTCGACGTGGTGACGCACGACGGCCTCGGAGTCCTCCCGGGCCACCTGCTCAATGTCGATCCCACCCCGGGCCGACACGAGCAGCAGGTGACGGCGCGCCGCCCGGTCGAAGGTCAGCGACGCGTAGTGCTCGTGGGCGATGTCCGACGCCGGCTCGAGCCACAGGCGGCGCACCGGATGGCCCTGCAGCGACAGGCCGAGGATCGCGGCGGCGTGGTCGTGAACCTCCTCCGGAGTGGCCGCGACCCGGATCGCCCCCGCCTTGCCCCGGCCGCCGACCGGCACCTGGGCCTTCAGCACCACCGGGTAGCCCAGGGCCTCGGCCGCGCTCCCGGCGGCGTCGACGGTGTCGGCCACCCTGCCCTCGGGGACGGGCGCGCCGTGGGCGGCGAGGAGCTGCTTCCCCTGGTACTCGAGCAGATCCATCTAGCCCACCGGCTCCCTCGCGTCGAGGGCCGCCTCCAGCCACTCGACGATCGCCGAGGTGCTCGTCCCCGGCGTGAAGACCGCGGCCACGCCCAGCTCTCCGAGGCGTTGGGCGTCGGTGGCGGGGATGATGCCTCCGCCGAAGACGAGGACGTCGCCCGCCCCCTTCTCCCGGAGCAGGTCCACGACGCGCGGGATCAGCGTCATGTGGGCGCCGGAGAGGATCGAGAGCCCGACGGCGTCGGCGTCCTCCTGCACGGCGGTGACGGCCACCTGCTCGGGCGTCTGGCGCAGGCCGGTGTAGATGACCTCGAAGCCGGCATCGCGCAGCGCCCGCACCACGACCTTGGCCCCCCGGTCGTGGCCGTCGAGACCCGGCTTGGCCACCACGACCCGGTACGGCCGGTTCATCGCACGCATACTAGGCAGGTGCCCTCGCCGCCCCTGTCGAGCCGACCATCGCCTTCGGGCCACGCAGGCCGGCCCCGCATCACCAGCGGCTCGGCCGCGATCCTCGTCGCCGTCGCCGGCGTCGTGGCCGGGTTCCTGCTCTTCCTCGGCGTGATGAACGTGCTCGGCTCGGGCGACACCCGCAGCCAGGGGACGGAGCGCTTCGTCCTGGGCCAGGCCGACTCTCTCGCCGACACCGTCGCCCGCCGGGGCCCGCTCCTGCTCCCCGACCCTCTGGGCCGGGGACGCGACGTCTGGGTCCAGCACCTCGGGGGCTCGGACTGGCGCACCTTCGACGCCCATCCCCCCGGCGCGCCGGCCCGCTGCGTCGTCACGTGGGAGGCCGGGCGCCGGGTGTTCGTCGACCCCTGCTCGGGAAGGGAGCACCCGGCGGACGGCAGCGGCCTGGCGGGCTTCCCCACCGAGGTCGACGAGGACGGCCGGGTGGTGATCGACCTCCGCAGTCCCGTGGCGCC
>DASZOE010000131.1:0-11180 GCA_035550945.1 Acidimicrobiales bacterium | reverse complement strand
GCCATCGAGAACGCCCGGCTGCACGCTCTGGTGCGGGAGATGGCCCTGCTCGAGGACCGCGAGCGCATCGCCCGCGACCTGCACGACACCGTCATCCAGCGCCTGTTCGCCACCGGTCTCCGCCTCCAGGGGGCGGCCCGGTTGGCGCAGCGTCCGGAGGTCGCGGAACGGATCAACGAGGCGGTCGACGACCTGGACCTCACGGTGAAGCACATCCGCACCGCCATCTTCGGCCTGGAGGCGTCCCGGGGAGCGGCCAGGGGCGGGCTGCGCCAGCGGGTGCTCTCGCTCACGTCGGAGGCCTCCGGCCCTCTCGGCTTCGATCCCCGGGTGCTCTTCGACGGGGCCGTGGACTCGGTGCCCGAGGACATCGCCATCGAGGTGCTGGCGGTGCTGCGTGAGGCCCTCACCAACGTCGCCCGCCATGCGGGCGCCCGGCGCGTCGACGTCGAGGTGGCGGCGGACGGGGAGGTGATGCTTCGCGTGGCGGACGACGGGCGGGGGCTGCCCGACGAGATGCGAGGCGGAGGCCGCGGCCTGGCCAACATGGAGGCCCGGGCGTCGGCCCTGGGCGGCAGCATGGTGGCCAAGCAGGGGCCGGGCTCGGGCACCGTCATCGAGTGGCGGGCCCCGGACCCGGCCCGTCGTTAGCGGCACCCGCCGCCGCGGGCGGGACCTTTGCCGGGACGTTCGGCCCTGGCTCCGTGATGGGGACCGGTGGACGCTGGGACCGTGAACGAGAAGGCGCCCACGTCGTCGGTCGTGACCGGGCCGTGTCCCGGATGCGGGAGCCGTCAGCTCCGGCCGGTCCTGCTCCTGGGCGCCCGGAACCTCCTGTGCCCGAGGTGCGGGACCTGCTGGCACCGCCGGGGGCGGACGATGGAGCGCGTGGACCCCGTGTCGTGCCCGGGGTGCGGCCACCGCAGGGTGTGCCTCGCCGCACTCGGCGAACGCTCACCCTGACCCGCCGCCCGAGTGCGTCCTACCGTTGAGCCATGTTGAAGCGCGAGATCGTCGTCCCCCCCGCGCACATCTTCCCCCCTTCCGACTGGCGGATCACCGAGACCCGGTGGCTGGCCAGGTACCAGGCCCGGGCCGAGACCGTCTTCGCCCTGTCCAACGGCTACCTCGGCGTCCGCGGCACCCACGAGGAGGCGCGGCCCGCGGCCGCCCCGGGCACTTTCGTCAACGGCTTCCACGAGACGTGGCCCATCGTCCATGCCGAGGAGGCGTACGGCCTGGCCCGGGTGGGCCAGACCATGGTGAACGTCCCCGACGCTTCGGCCCTCGAGCTCTTCGTCGACGACGAGCCGCTGTTCCTGCCCACAGCCCGGACGTTCGAGTACGAGCGCGTCCTGGACATGCGGGACGGGACGCTGACCCGCGACGTCGTCTGGTCGACGCCCTCCGGGAAGCATGCTCGCGTCCGCTCCTCCCGGTTGGTGTCCCTCGAGCACCGCCACCTCCTGGCGATGGCCTACGAGGTGACGCTCGACCATGCCGCCCCTGTGGCCATCTGCTCGCGCGTCCGCGACCGGTCCGCCCACGGCGGCCACGCCGACGATCGGGCCGATCCCCGCCTGGCCAGGCGCCAGGTGGGGCGGGTGCTGGAGGGACGCTTCGCCGAGGGCGCCGACGGCCGCATCCTGCTGGGCTACCGGACGAAGAACAGCGGCATGACGCTGGCGGTGGGGGTAGACCACGTGGTGGACGTCAGCTCTCCGCACGAGCTGTCCACCGTCGCCGCCCCGGACGGCAGCGAGGTCGTGCTGACCATCGACGCCCGTCCCGGGGAGCCGATCCGGCTCGTGAAGTACGCCTGCTACCAGAGCTCTCGCGCCGTTCCCGCCGAGGAGCTCGGCGAGCGGTGCTCCCGCACGCTCGCCCGGGCCCGGCGCGACGGCTTCGACGCGCTGCTCGCCGCCCAGCGCAGCAACCTCGACCGCTTCTGGGACCGAGCCGACGTCCAGGTGACCGACCGCCGGCGCGACCCGGTGCGCGTTCAGCAGGCCGTCCGCTGGAACCTCTTCCAGCTGGCCCAGGCGTCCTGGCGCGCCGAAGGCAGCGGCATCCCGGCCAAGGGCCTCACCGGCGCGGCGTACGACGGTCACTACTTCTGGGACACCGAGGCCTACGTCCTCCCCTTCCTGGCCTACACCCAGCCCCGCATCGCCCGGAACCTGCTGCGCTTCCGGCACAGCATGCTGCCCAAGGCCCGCGAGCGGGCGGCGACGCTCTGCCAGAGGGGCGCGTTGTTCCCCTGGCGCACGATCAACGGCGACGAGGCCTCCGCGTCCTACCAGGCGGGCACGGCCCAGTACCACCTCAACGCCGACATCGCCTATGCGATCCGTCGGTACGTGGACGTGCGGGGCGACATCGGGTTCCTCGTCGAGGTCGGCGCCGAGCTGCTGGTGGAGACGGCCCGCATGTGGGCCGACCTCGGCTTCTACGGCGCCGACGGCTGCTTCCACATCCACGGGGTGACCGGCCCCGACGAGTACACGACCGTCGTCAACAACAACGCCTTCACCAACCTGCTGGCCCGGCTCAACCTCCGGTATGCGGCCAGGGCGCTCCGCCGCCTCGCCGACGAGCGGCCGGACGCCTTCGCCGCCCTGTCCCTGGCGCTCGAGCTCGACCCTTCGGAGCCGGAGGCCTGGGAGCGGGCGGCGCGTCACATGTACGTCCCCTACGACGAGGAGCGGGGCATCACCCCCCAGGACGACACCTTCCTGGAGCGGGAGCCCTGGGACGTCGAGGGCACGTCACCCGACCACTTCCCGCTGCTCCTGCACTTCCACCCTCTGGTCATCTACCGCTACCAGGTCCTCAAGCAGGCCGACGTGGTCATGGCCATGTTCCTGCTCGGCAACGAGTTCAGCCTGGACGCCAAGCGCCGCAACTTTGCCTACTACGACCCTCTCACCACCGGCGACTCCTCGCTCTCGTCGAGCATCCAGAGCATCGTCGCCGCCGAGATCGGCGCCCAGGACGCCGCCTGCCAGCACTTCGACTTCGGGCTCCTCATGGATCTCGCCGACGTGGCCGGCAACGCCTCCGACGGGGTGCACGTGGCGTCGTCGGCCGGGACCTGGATGGCGCTGGTCTTCGGCTTCGGCGGCGTCCGGGACTTCGACGGCCGCCTCACCATCGACCCCCGCCTTCCCGCCCGCTTCGGCGCCCTCCGCTTCTCGCTGTGGTTCCAGGGCCGGCAGCTGCGGGTGCACCTGACCCACGAGGGCGAGCGCTACGTGCTCGAGGACGGGGAACCCCTGGTGATGGCCGTCCGGGGCGTGTCCTATGAGCTGAAGCCGGACGCGCCCCTCGAGCTGCCCACGCCGTAGAGCGCCGCCGCGGCTGAGCCCTCGGCGACCACGGGCCGGACGTCGCCCTCGCCGGAGCCCTCGTCGCCGAGGACTCGGTCGAGCGTGTCACGAGCGCTCCTCTCCAGGTCCTCACGGCTGAGCACCGGTGCGCTCGGCCCGGCGAGGGCCAAGGGGTAGTGGTAGGCGTGCACCACGTCGACCGTCGCTCCTCGCAGAGAGGCTTCCTCACGCGCCCACCGTAGGGCCAGCCGTGCCCCGGCGGAGTCGTCGACGCCGACCACGATCCGTTGCTTCACCGGGTTCCTCCTCCATGCGCCGCGCCTGAGACCGCTCGAGCCGAGGCGACCATGGCTCCGATCGCAGGGCTTCCGCTCCGGCGACATGGGAGCCGTGCTCCGCCGGCGTCGCCTGGACCGGGCGCTCGGAGTGCATCACGCGTGCCCGCGCACGGCGGCGATGACATCGTCGACCCGAGGTCGATCGGCGGGGCTTCTCGACCGGTAGGCGTAGGCGACCCGGCCGTCGGGACCGACGACGAAGTCCCCGCCCAGCTGAAGGGTGTCCTCGGCGGGCCGCCGGAGCCGACCGCCTCGACGCAGGAGGCGGGCGTATGCCCGGAGCGTCGCCAGGCCCCAGACCCGCCACCAGGGGCCGCGGCCGAGACCGTAGTCCCGGTACGAGTCCCGGCCCTCGTCGGCGAGCACCACGTACGGCAGCCCCAGTCGGCTCCGGTACCCACGGAGGTTGCGCTGGCGCGTGAAGGTCACCAGAGCCACCTCCGCCGGGCCCAGCTCGTCGAGCCGATCGCGCACGGCGACGGCATGCTCCTGGCAGGGCAGTCAGGCCAGGTGGCGGTGGAAGAGCAGCACCACGGCCCGGCCCCGGTGCTCGGAGAGCCGCCACACTCGGCCCAAGTGGTCGGGAAGAGCGATCTCGGGAGCCAGGTCGCCGACGTCCACGGCCATGTTCAGGTCAGCCCCTTCACAGCGCGGCGCATGGGAGCGATGATGGCACCACGTGAGCGGCGGTCGCGCCCCCGGCCCCCGGGCCCGGCGACGGACGGAGGGACTTTCGACCCTGGTCGGCCGGCGATCAGGCCGCGCCCGGCAGACCCGTCGCCGCGAGTTCCCGGCGGAGGTGCCAGAGCGCCCGGCGCTCGATCTGGCGGACCCGCTCCCGGCTGATGCCCAAGCGCCCCGCGACCTCCTCCAGGCTGAGGGGCCCGGCGCCGTCGAGCCCGTACCGCAGGCGCAGGACCGTCGCCGTCCGCGGGGGCTGGGCGTCGACGACCTCGCGGATCGCCTCTCGCATCTCCAGGTCGCTCGCCTCCGACTCCGGGGAGGGCGTGGTCTGGTCGGGCAGGAGCTCCCCCATCTCGGAGTGCTCGTCGCCGACCGGCGCCGAGGTCGAGATGGCACGCACGGGGTAGCTCGTCGCGGCCTCGACCTGCTCGATGGCGAGCCCCGAGGCGGCGGCGACCTCCTCGTTCGTCGGTGGCCGGCCCGTCTTCACCTCGAGCTCGGCGCGGGCCCGGGCCGCGGTCCGGCCGTCGGCGAGGAGGTGGCTGGGGACGTGAACGGGGCTCACACCCTCGTCGAGGGCCCGGGCGATGGCCCGGCGGATCCACCAGCTGGCGTAGGTCGAGAACCGGAGGCCGCGGCGCCACTCGAAGCGCTCGACGGCCCGCATCAGCCCGATGTTCCCCTCTTGGACGAGATCGGCCAGTTCGACGCCCCGGCCCCGGTACCGCCGGGCGAAGGCGACCACCAAACGGAGGTTGGCGGCCACGAACTCCTGCCGAGCCCGCTCGCCGCGACGGATCTCGGACCGCAGGCGCGCCCGCTCCCCGTTCGAGGACGCCGAGCCGGAGGCCAGCTCCCGGGCGGCCTCCCGCCCGGCCTCGATTGCCTGGGCCAGACGGCGCTCGGCGTCGGCATCGAGGAGCTCGGTCTTCGCCATCTCGTCGAGGTAGGTGCGAGTGAGGTCCACGAGCTCAGAAATAGCAGGCGGCCACCGTCGCGTCGCCGGGGCGAAGGTCCCCCCGCCAGGGCCATTGGTCCCTTTCCCGCCTCAGGAGGGGCCCAGGTCCCGCTCGTGCTCGGCGACGATCCCGGCGGCGACCTCGCGCAGCCTGCGATTCGAGTCCTGGGACATGCGGCGCAGGATGGCGAACGCCTCCCCGCCGCTGCAGCGATGGCGGCTCATGAGGATGCCCTGGGCCTGGCCGATGAGCCCGCGGGTTGCCATGCCCTGCTGGAGGTCGCGGTTGGCCCGCCGGGTGCGGGCGAGGGACCGGGCGTTGGCGAGCGTGATCGCCGCCTGCTGCGCCAGCGCCCCGGCGGCCTCGACCTCGGCCGCGCCGAAGCCGGGGCCGTTGCGTGCATACAGGGCCAGGGACCCAACCGTCTGGCGGACCGCCCGGAGAGGCAGAGCAAGCACGCTGCGGTAGCCCGCGATCACGGCGGCATCGGCGAACTCCGGCCAACGGGTGCGGGCGGCGTCGAGGACGACGTTCTGGCGCCGCGAGCTCCGGAGCGCCTCGAGGCAGGGTCCTCGGCCGCTCGAGTACTGGACCAGGTCGACGGCCCGCACCTCCTCGGACGCGACCACCAGGTTCGGGCCCGTCGCGGTCGAGACCGCGGCGCTGGCTCCGACGGCGGGCGGGCCGGTGGCGCACGCCACCGCGACGACGAGCCCGAGCACGCTCTCGACCGTCTCGTCCTCGAGCGTGACCGCGGCCAGGTCGGCGACGCCCTTGGAGTAACCGGCTTCCTCACTGCCTCGGAGCCCGTCCATCCAGGGCTGCCCCCATGCGATTCGGGCCGTGCCGTCGAACGCCGCTGTCGCCGTTTCGCCATTGTATGACCGGCGTTCGCCTCTTTTCGGGAGGGACTTCGGTTTTCGGGGGCCGAAGACCCCTTGACGACCACCCTCGCGGGTGGGACATTTGACACGCCAGTCACGCGGTTCGACAGCAGCCGCCCGGGGGGATGTCGTACATCCATGAGTGGGCCGGCGGCCCCGAGACGGCGCTGGGGAGAAGAGGCGCGTGACGTGGCGACATCGTTCCAGGCCCCCACAGCCCCGACCCGGCGACCGGATCGCAGGAGCGTTCATCGACCAGCCGTCCGCCGGCCCCTGACCGCCCCCCGTCCGCCGCGTCGCGACGAGAACGACGCCTACGCCTTCGAGGTCGACTGGGCGGTCGGCCCGGGCACCGCCGAGCCGGGCAACAGATCGCTCGCGTAGGCGACGAGGAAGGGAGCGGGAGGTGGCGGCGGCCGAGGGTCGACCACGCGCTGCTCACGGTGGCCGCGCCGGCCCGGGCGCGGGGTGCGCACTTCGCACGGGACGCCCGTTAGCTTCCCGCCACCGACGGCTGACGGTGCGTCGCCGGAGCTCTCGGCGTCCGCCGCACGGCCGCTAGGCCGCGGCCCTCGGCCCTTCCTCTCCCCCGGGAACGGCCCACGCAGCGGGGACAGGGCCTCGCCGTCCGGTGACGAGGTCGAGCGAGATGCGCACGAACCGGGCCACGCCCGGGCCGCAGCCGTCGGCCAGGAGGCCCCGTGCCCGGTCGAGCTGCGCCCCCTCGCCCATCTCCGTCGCCATCCCGGTGACGGAGACGCTCCATCGCTCGTTCTCACCCGGTCCGACGCCGTCGGCCTCGAAGGCGACCACGGCGTCGCGCAGCCCGCCGTGCAGCTCGGAGCCGGCGCGGACCGGAACGACGATGCCGTCGCCGTCCAGGGCGAAGGCGACGGGCAGGATCCGCGGCAGGGCCCGGGCGTGGAAGCCGACCCGGCCGATGCCCGTGCCGGCGAGGAGCCGCCGGCACTCGGCGGGCGACAGGAGCTCGAAACCGAGGGCGTCGATGTTCACCCCCGGAGCATCCACCGGCCTCTGACCGGCCACCAGGGCCGGAAGTCCCGCGGCGGAGAGGCTCCCGGCCCAGGGACGGCTACCGGTCGGGCTCCCGCTGGCGCCGCTCGGCCAGCCGGGCCGCGTAGGCGGCGGCCTCCGTCCGCCGGCTCATCCCCAGCTTCAACAGGACGTTCGAGACGTAGTTCTTCACCGTCTTCTCGGCCAGGTACATGCGCCCGCCGATCTGGCGGTTGGTGAGACCCTCGGCGATGAGATCGAGGATGCGCCGCTCCTGGTCGCTGAGCGCGCCGAGCCCGTCGTCGACGACCTGCGGAGCACGTACGCGCTCCAGCACCCGGGCGGTCACCGCCGGGTCGAGGAGCGACTGTCCCTCCGACACCCGACGGACGGCGTCCACGAGGTCGGTGCCCCGGACCTGCTTGAGGACGTAGCCCGACGCCCCGGCCAGGATGGCGCTGAACAAGGCCTCGTCGTCGGCGAAGGACGTGAAGATGAGGCAGTTGATCTCGGGATGGCGGGACCGGATCTCGCGACAGACCTCCACACCGTCGCCGTCGGGCAGGCGGACGTCGAGCACGGCGACGTCGGGCATGGTCGCCGGGATGCGTCGCAGCGCCTCCTCGGCCGTGGCCGCCTCGCCGACCACCGAGAACCCCTCCTCGGCCTCCAGCAGCTCGCGCAGACCCCGGCGGACGATCTCGTGGTCGTCGAGAAGGAAGACGCGCGTCGGGGCCACCCGTCCATTCTGCTCCCTGGAGCGGGGCTCCGGAACGATCAGGCCGCCGCCAGGTGAGAGCCTGGCGGGGGCGCGAAGAGCTCGAGGAGGACCCAGAGAATGCAAGACGTCCGACGAGTAGAGGTGCAGGACCTGATCGAGGACGGGGCCCAGGTCGTCGAGGTCCTCCCTCCGGAGGAGTTCGACGAGGACCACCTCCCGGGGGCGATCAACATCCCGTTGCGCAGGATCGAGACGGACGGGGCGCAGGAGCTCGACAAGAGCCGGCCCGTGGTCCTGTACTGCTGGGACTCCGCCTGAGACCTGAGCCCGCGAGCCGCGTGGCGGCTCGAGAGCCTCGGTTTCACCCAGGTCCACGACTACTCCGACGGCAAGCTCGACTGGTTGGCGGCCGGGCTCCCCACCGAAGGCACCAACGCCGGCCATCCGCGGGCGGGCGACGTCGCACGCCGGGACGTGCCCACGTGCGGGCCCGACGAGGACATCGCAGAGGTACGCGAGCGGGTCTCGGCCGCGGGGTGGGACGCCTGCGTCGTGGTCAACGAAGGGCGGGTCGTCTTCGGCCTGCTCCGCGCCGACGAGCTCGGCAAGGACGGCGACGGGCCGGTGGCGGCGATGATGCGGCCGGCTCCGAGCACGTTCCGGCCCCACGTCCCCATCGCCGAGATGGCCCATTACATGACCGACCACGATCTGGCCGCCTCGCCGATCACCACATCCGACGGACGACTCGTGGGGCTCCTGGGGGTCGACGACGCGGCGCGCGTCGCTCACGAGCAGCACGGGCGCCACACGACCGGGGAGGGGCAGGAGTGAGCTCGCCCGCCGAGCCGCGGGGAGCAGCGGTATGCGCCCGCTGCGGCGCCACCATCGACGGCTGCGCCTTCTGCGAGCAGCACCACTGTCGTGCGCCGCTGTGCTACCGCTGTGTTCGCGTCGCTCTGGCCCAGGAGGTGGCTCAGCCGCACGCTCACGGGGGCTGATCGGGCGGGCGTCGGCGTCTTCGGGCCGCGCGACCCTCCGGCGGGGCGCGGTCCGGCTCCCGCCGGTCGCCGGGTTACGCTCCCCTCGCGGGGGTGACCTCGACTCCGGTCGTCTGCCGACCGCTGCACAGGAGGCCGCCATGGAATCGCAGATCAGGGCGCTGGCCGCCAGCCGGGTGGTCCTCGGCGCGGCGATGCTCCTGGCGCCCGGACCAATTCTCCGGGTATGGCTGGGACGGGAGGCGGGAGGGCCGTTACCGAGCCTGCTGGCCCGCTCCGTGGCGGGCCGGGACCTCGCTCTGGGCCTCGGGACGCTGTTGGCGCTCCAGCACGACTCCTCGCCCCGCGGTTGGCTGGAGGCCACGATCCTCGCCGACGCGAGCGACGCCCTGGCCCTTCTGGCCGGTGCCCGGCACCTCTCCTGGCCCCGAGTCCTCGGCGCCGCCGTCCCGACCGCCGCCGCCCTGGTCCTCGGTCGCCGCCTGGTGAGCCAGTCCGAGCACTGACCGACCGGCTCGTCCCGCGCCGAGATCACCCCGGCGGACCGCTACCGCCGGTCGGGGCGCGCTACCGTCCGGGACGCGTGGACGGGGCGATGCAGGCCACCACCGTCGGGGCCATCGTCGTGGCCGGAGGGACGGGCCGCCGGATGGGCGGGGTCGACAAGCTCCTCCTCGAGGTGGACGGCTCGACCCTGCTCGACCGGGTGCTCCGTGCCGCTCGGCCGCTCTGCCGCCGGCTCGTGGTGGTCGGCCCGCCCCGTCCCACGGGCGTGGCCGGCGTCGACTTCCTCCAGGAGGAACGGCCCGGCGGAGGGCCGGCGCCCGCCGTGCTCGCCGGCCTGGCCACCCTCGGGCCCGTCGGGACGGCACTGGTGCTGGCCGGCGACCTGCCTCTTCTCACCACCGACACCTTGGCGCGCCTCGTCGGGGCACTGACCGAGGATGCGGGGAACCAGGTCGCCGCCGCTCCCGACGAGCGGGCCGCGCCCAACCCCCTCCTCGCCGCGTACCGACCGGATGCCCTCCGAAGAGCCGCCGCCCTCGGGGTCGGCTACGGCGACCCGGCGGCCCGGCTCCTTCCGGCGCGAAGCGTCACGCTGGTGGACGTCAGCCCGTCGGCGTCCCTCAACGTCAACGAGCCCGCCGACCTCCGGCGCGCCGAGGCGATACTCGCCGCGGCCGACGGCGACGGAGCGGACGGCCGGCCCTGACTCCGCGGGACCTTCAGCCGTGGCGGGGCCGCCGTCGTCGCCTCCGCAGTCTCCGTGGGAGGGACGACAGATGAACGGTCACAGGATCGACGTCGAGCTGGTCGGGGACGGCCTGCCCGTGCCGTGCGTGGACGGCGAGGACCGCCCGTACCTGTCGCTGGACGCGGCGGCGTCCACTCCGGCCCTGCGGGCGGTCGCCGACCGCGTCCACGAGTTCCTTCCCGTGTACTCGAGCGTGCATCGTGGCGCCGGCTTCAAGTCCCAGGCGTCGACCGCCGCCTACGAGGACGCCCGAGAGACGTGCCTGCGCTTCGCCGCCCGCGCCGGGGCCGACACGGCGATCATCTGCCGCAACACGACCGAGGCCATCAACCATCTCGCCTATCGGCTGCGGTTCGAGCCGACCGACGTCGTCCTCACCACGGTCGTGGAGCACCACGCCAACCTCCTGCCCTGGGCGCGGGTGGCGCGGCTGCGCTACGTGGAGTGCGGCGCCGGCGGCACGTTCTCGCTGGACGATGTGATCGCCGCCCTCGACGAGCGACCGCGGCCCCGCCTGTTGGCGATCACCGGGGCTTCGAACGTCACCGGCTGGCTCCCGCCTCTCACCGAGATCATCGACGCGGCCCACGAGCGGGACGTGCCCGTGGCCGTGGACGCCGCCCAGCTCGCCCCCCACCGGCCCCTGCCGGCCGCGGCCGACTTCGTCTCGTGGAGCGGCCACAAGATGTACGCCCCCTTCGGCGCCGGTATCCTGATCGGGCCCCGCGCCGCGTTCGCCGCCGGCGATCCCTTCCTGGCCGGCGGGGGCGCCGTCGACCTTGTCGACCTCGACGAGGTCGTCTGGACCGAGCCTCCCGAACGGGAGGAGGCGGGCTCCCCCAACGTGGTGGGCGCGGTGGCCCTCGCCGCCGGGGTCACCGAGCTGGAACGGCTCGGCTGGAGCGAGATCGTCGACCACGATCGCCAGATCGGCCGGCGGCTGCGGGGCGCCATCGAGGCCGTCCCCGGCGTGCCCGTCCTCGGCCCGCCCGAAG